>CATPBC010000146.1 GCA_955652195.1 uncultured Xanthobacteraceae bacterium
CGGCCGAGATGCCAAGGGCCGGATGGGCCGGATGGGCCGGATGGGCAGGTGGCAGTTCAGCGTGGCAAGTTCAGCGCGTTTTGCGCTTCGGGCCGCGAAATATCCCGATCCGGTTTTGCACCTCTTGAGGGACCCGATAGTCGCTCATGACTGGCCGCGGGTCGCGCAAGCCGCAGCATTCCCGCTGAACGAGAAGGCGCCAAAGAGCTTCGCCGGCGTTGTCGACGAGCTTGGCCCGCATCTCACCAGCGGCTCCCACATTGCGGTCATATTCGAGCAACGCGGCCAGCGCGGCTTCGAGCGCGCGGCCCGCTCGCCCGAGTGCGGCGGCTTGTTCCTGCGCTATCTCATAATCGAGCGCGACGGTGGAGGAGGGAGCCGAGCGGGGACGGAAGGGTGGCATTTCGCAATAAAATAATCATCGCGGTGACGATCGTCAGCGTCCTCGAGTGCGCTGCCAGGTCACGACCGAAACGCCGGCGGCGGGATCGAGTTCGCGTCGTGGACCGGGTTTGAAACCACGCTGTGTGAGCACGTCCTCCGGCGTCGCATTCGGGCCGACCTCGGTAAACACGGCGAGCCCGCCCGGGATCTTCGCATTCGCCGCGCGGGAAAGATGAAATGCGTCATAGAACGGCAGAAACAAGCTGAACACTTCACGGCCGCCAATGACGGCGATGGTGCCATCGCCGACGCCAAGCTGTGCAAGCGCCTTCTCAAGGGTCGCGCCAACCGGGTTCCATAATAGTGAATTGGGATGCGAATTATCCGGCGCCGTGGCGGCGACCTGGCGGGTGAGGATAAGCCGCTTGCGCCGGGCGGCGCGCGGGCCGCCCTCGTGCGAGTGAAGGCCGTGGACCACGGCGGCGGCGCGGTCGAGAGCGTCCTGGAAGAAACGCTGATCGGCCTCATTACGGATCGAGGGCGGCATTTGGCCTTTGGCATCCGCGATCATGCCGTCAGCCGAGACGATCACATAACCCTCGATACATTGCGCGGCTGGCACGGCGATTTCAGAAATTCACGAGGTAACCGAGCAACGACAACACGCCGATGATGATGACGATGACCCGCACGATCTGCTTAGCACGGCCATCAATCGGCAACATATTGACCAGATAGAGGACGAGAAAAACAACGACGAATGTAATGAGTGCTCTGATGAGGATGTCCATGCAAATCCCCGCTTTGAGTTTGTAGGAATTATCTTTTCGTTCGAATGTGTGGTGAGCTTAGCACGATGGCGCCAGCGAGGCTGCATCCCGAAGCTGCATTCAATGGCATTTGGGTCTATAGTAGCCAAGCAGGAAGGGAGACCACGATGTCCGATTCTCCAAGCCTGATTATGATCCAATTCCTGTCTTGGGTGGCGGACCGGCCGCGCACCTACGCGCAAATCATGGACGCGTGGCGCACCAGCTGCCCGCGGCTTTCAGTGTGGGAAGACGCTGTCATCGAGGATCTGGTGCGCATCGATGGCAATGGCGCGCGTGCGGTGGCTTTGACCAAACGCGGTGCTGCCGTTTTACAAAAGGCGCAGAATGGCCAGCGTCGCAAAACGAGTGCCAAAATGGGCGCCAAGATGTCAAAATTGGTGCCAAAGCGCGCGTTGGCGTGCTCTGATTAATTCTTGCCGGCACAAACGGGGCGGTCAGGTCAGGATATCGCCGCCGGGCTGCGGCGGGATTTCGAACGTATTCAGCACGAATCCAATCATCGTGTAGAAGCCGGCACAGGTGACGGCTTCGATGATGCCGTCGCGGCCGAGTGCGGCTTCGGCGCGGCCGAAGGTTGCCGGGCTCACTTTCTTACTCGCGAGCAGCTCGGTCACGAGGCCATAGACAATCCGCTCATCGTCGCGGCCAAATTCCGGCCGGCGGCGGGCGCGAATGGCCTCGATCGTCTCGCCGCTCAGTCCGGCCTCGCGGGCGAGATTGAAATGCGCAGACCAGGCATATTGGGCGCTGGCGTCGCGGCATACCAAGAGCACGATTAGTTCGATCAGTCGCTTGTCGAGCTTAGGGGCGACACGAAAACAATTAGCCATGGCATTGGCAGGTTCGGCGATATCGGGCCGATGAATCCATACTGAAAACGGCCCGCTAAGCTTGCCGCGCGGCCGCGTGCGCATGATTTCGTCATAGAGCTGTTGCTGGCGCGCGCCGAGCTTTTCTCGTTCCAACTGATCGATACGAGCCATGCCGTTCCTCCAATCGGTATCCGTGCGTTACTGTCCACACGCGAAAACGCGGCGCCGGAAGGCGCCGCGCCCTTCGAGCATCCGTGGATCAGCTCAAGACCTTGTACTTCTTGAACCAGCCGACCATGCGATTCCAGGCATCCTCGGCCGCCTCTTTGCGATAGCTTGCCCGATAGTCGGCGACGAAACCGTGCGGCGCGCCGGGATAGATATGGAATTCGGCGGTCTTGCCACTGGCTTTGAGCGCCGCTTCCATCTGATGGACCTGATCGACCGAAATGCCGGTATCCGCCTCGCCATAGAGGCCGAGCACCGGCTCCTTTATTTCGGGGGCAAGCTCGATCGAACTCTTCGGCGCGGCTTCGCTCTTGTCAGTGAGCGGACCATAGAAGGCGGCGCCGGCTTTAAGCTTCGGATTGTGCGCCGAGTAATGCCAGACGTTGCGGCCGCCGCGGCAGAAACCCATGACGCCGAGCCGGTTGTCATCGCCGCCTTGCGATTTCGCCCACGCTACTGCGGCGTCGAGATCGGCGAAGAGTTCGGAGTCGCTCTTGGTGTTGACCTTCGGCATCAATTCCTGGGTATCGCTGACCTTGCTCATATCGCCCAACCGGAAATAATAATCGGGCGCAATTGCGAAGGCGCCGAGATGACCGAGCCGGCGCGTCACGTCCTTGATGAATTCGTGCACGCCGAAAATTTCCATGCAGACGAGAATGATCGGCGGATGCTGCACGCCGGCAGGCCGCGCGTAATAGACCGGCATGTCGCCGCCCGGCACTTTGACCTTGGCGTCGCCGGCTTCCAGCCCTTTGGTGTCGGTGTGAATAACTTCGGCGCGCACCGGTCCGGCGGCGAGCGTGTAGCCGGCGGCCGCTGCCGCCGAACTGGACATGAATCCACGTCGCGACAAGGGCGGCATGACCTTGGCAAGACCGACAATATCAGACGGCAATTGATGCTGATTCATCAACTTCTCCTCTGGAATTGACTGCATTCGTTTGGGTTAAGCGGCTTGAAGGGCCGGAAGCCTAATACGGGCGGCCGATTGCGCCTAGCCCGGAACACTTGAGTTCTGCGCGCCTGGCAAAGAACCGATTGCATTACGCGCGGCAAACGCATATCAGGAATTCAAACGACGGTTTGAAAAATGGCGATGGCAAGGCGGATGACGCGGCCCTCCGA
>CATPBC010000147.1 GCA_955652195.1 uncultured Xanthobacteraceae bacterium
AGCGCCGCGCGCCGCGTGCAATCGTGCCACCAGATCGGGCGGCAGGAACGGGCAGTCGCCAGGCACGCTTGCCATCCATTCGCATTCCGCCGCATGCGTCGCCGTCCAATCGAGCCCGGCGAGAATGCCGGCAAGCGGGCCGGCGAAATCCGGCACGCTATCGGCCACGACCGGCAGGCGCGTATCGGCGAAGCGGGCCGGATCGCCGTTCGCGTTGATCACAAGGCGCGCGCATTGCGGCGTGAGGCAAGCGAGCACCCGCTGCAGGATGGTAACGCCGCCAATCGCGATGCGCGCCTTGTCGCCGCCACCCATGCGGCGCGCCAAGCCACCGGCGAGTACCAGGCCGAGAGTTGCAGGGAATTGAGTCACGGCAGAATTCGCGACCGTCATTCCGGAGCGCCACGAAGTGGCGAATCCGCAATCCATAACCACGGACTGTGATTATGGATTCCGGGCTCCCTCGCTTCGCTCGTCCCCCGGAATGACGAGCTCGAATCATTCATCGTGCACGGCCGCTTTACGCCGGTGCTTGGCGCCTTCTTCGGCAACATAGGCAAGGTCTTGATCGAACACGATGCGATCCTCACCCGCCAGCGCGATGAACCGCTTGCCGCGGGCGCGGCCGATCAGCGTCAGGTTTGCTTTGCGCGCGAGCTCGACGCCCCAGGCTGTGAAGCCGGAGCGCGAGATCAGGATCGGGATGCCCATGCGCACAGTTTTGATCACCATTTCCGAAGTCAGCCGCCCGGTGGTGTAGAAGATCTTGTCGGCCGCCGGCATGCGATGCTTGAACATCCAGCCGGCGATCTTGTCGACCGCGTTATGCCGGCCGACATCCTCCATATACACAAGCGGCCGGTCTTCTACGGCAAGCACGCAGCCGTGGATCGCACCGGCTTCGAGATAGAGCGACGGCGTAGTGTTGATCTTGTGAGTAAGTGCATAGAGCCATGAGGTGCGCAGTTCGGCCGGCGGCAGCCTGACATTCTCCAGCGCCTCCATGAGGTCGCCGAACACGGTGCCTTGCGCGCAGCCGGAGGTCTGCACTTTTTTCTTCAGCTTCTTCTCGTAATTTGTCTTCCGCTTGGTGCGCACCACGACGACCGCGAGGTCCTCATCGTAGTCGACCGAAGTCACCACATCGTCGGGCTTGAGCATGTTTTGGTTGATGAGATAGCCGAGCGCGAGATATTCGGGATGATCGTTGATAGTCATGGCGGTGACGATCTCTTGGGAATTAAGAAAGATCGTCAGCGCGCGCTCGACGGTCACCGAGGTTTCGATTCGGCCGCCGGTCTGATCGATGCCACTCACTCGTTCCGTCAGGCGCGGGTCATGCGGATCGGGACGGATCAGATAATCGTCTTTGGGTGCGGTAATTTTGGGCGCAGTCATGCGGCTAATGTAGGATAACGTTCATAGCGGCGGAAGCGTCTAAAAAGCGCGCAAAAGAGAAGGCCCGGCTCACGCCGGGCCTTCATACGTTACTACGCACTTCCGCTTGGCAGTATCAGCCATGAAGGCCGCCAAGCACCCATATCAAAATGATGATCGGGATCGGAATACCGAGGAGCCATAACAATAGCCCACGACCCATGACGTCCTCCTGCTTCACCTCTTTCAGGTCTGCCGAAATAACGAAAAGCGTTCGGATTGGTTCCGCGCTGTGCTTTGCCGCAGGTATCCGCCATAAAAGATTCGGCGCCGTTCCTTGGTCCTGCATCACTGGGCTGTGACGTAGAGTGGGCTGGCAAACGACCGCGACCCGACTCAGTTGCCGCGCCGCAGCGCATGACGCGCCGGGTTGTAACGCGGAACCCCGCCGCTATATTGCCTTTCCGATTTTCCATGCTGGTTTCCATGCCGGAGGGATGGCCGAGTCGCTTAAGGCGCACGCTTGGAAAGCGTGTATACGGGAAACCGTATCGTGGGTTCGAATCCCACTCCCTCCGCCAAAAGCTAGTCCGTGGATGTTCGCGGATGTTCAGTTAGCCCCGTGAATATTGACTTTCCCGGGCATTCTGTCTCTGTTCTCATTCGCTGAAATTCGCCTGTACCCATCCCAATGGTATGCTTCGAGCGAATGGTGCAGGGGCTCGCAGCATTGCAAAGACGCCTGGCCGCGCCCGCTACTGTCCTGCGTTAGATTCGAGCTGGCTCTCAAGACGCTCTTTAGTCGCTGGATCGGTGTTAGGTGAGTTTAGTCTGCTTTTGGGGGGTAAGCGCCCATCACACGGGCCGCGCGACCCCGCGCGGAGAACGAAACGGCAGCTACGACAATAGAAAATCGTTTGCAATCCCGTAGCCCTGTAGCCCGGCACTGGAGAGAGTTGTTTTGCAGTATCACTCCCTCCGCCACCCTTCGCCCCCTTCGGGGCTTCGGGTGGCAGGCCACCAACGTTGAAGGGGCAAAGGGTGTCTCCCGAAACTCCGCAGGAGCGCAGGGAGACTTTCATCGCTTGTGGTACGTTTATTTTCTCGAACTAGGAAATGGCGATGTCTACGTAGGATCGACCGACAACCTACGCTGCAGATTTGCCTCCCATCAAAACGGAAAGGTCCTCTCAACACGCGGGAGTCTGCCGGCAGCACTTGCAGCGTATGCGTCGGCCTGGGTCCTTTGTGTGCGGCGGACCAGCAGACGCAATTCGCGCGCGCCGAACATCGCGGTTGCGATCATCAACGGCAGAATAAAGTCGAGTACGCGGAATGTAACAAGCGACGCGAGCAATTCCTCGCGCGGGTATTGCGGCAGGCCGACAAGGATAGCCGCTTCGATCACGCCGAGACTGCCGGGCGCATGGCTGACGATGCCAAGAAGCGTCGCCGTCACGAACACAACAAGCACTGTGGCGAAGCTCACGTCGGGACTTGCCGGCAGCAGCATGTAAATCGAGAGCGAGGCCAGAACGCGGTCAAGCGCGCCGATGCCGATCTGCAACAGCGTGCCGCGCAAGCTTGGCAGTGCGATTCGCCAATTGTTGCGGCCGACCATGCGGCGTCCGCCGGCAAGCCAAACCAGATAACAAAGGAGAGCGAGAATGCCGGCCAAGCCCATTAGGCGGTTGAGCCACTCCGGCAAGTGATCGACTGCACTCAAACCCTGCGGTGCATAGGCCGTGGCGGCGCCCAGCACCACGATATTGCCGAGCCAGTAGGTCATGCCGGTGAAGAAGGCGATCTTCGCAATGTCGACGACATTCATCTGCCAGAACGAATAGACGCGAAACCGCAATAGTGCACAGGTCAGCGTCGCGGCGCCGAGTGAATGGCCGATTGTGTAGCTTGTGAAACTCGCAAAAGCGATCACGCGTAGCGGGATATGGCGCTTGCCGCTCGTGCGCAGCCCGAAGAGATCGTAGCCAACAAGATTGCTGTAG
>CATPBC010000148.1 GCA_955652195.1 uncultured Xanthobacteraceae bacterium
CGAACGGATCGCCGATAATCTCGCCGGCATATTTGGTCGCGAGAATAGTCTGCGGATGCAACGCGGTCGGCATGTCGACGCTCTCGGTATAATCGTCGGCGCAAATGAAATAAATATATTTCGCGGTCAAATCGGCGCCGATGCGTTGCAAAAAATCGCGCAAGTTCGGGCCGGACCACTGGCCGATGTAATCCCAGCCCTCGACGCAAACGTGCCGGATGATGATCTCCTGCTCGGGCAGCGCGTAGAGCTGCTGCGCGCTCCAGGGCCGCTTGTCGTCGATGCGGCCAGCCAATTCCAGCGTCCAGGTCGCGCCGTCGACCGGCTTGACGTCATCAATGGGATAATAGGCGTTAAAGCGCGGCGGCTTTTTAACCTGTGCCGGGCTGAATGTCGGCGCGAGATGATTGGCCCGAAAGATCGCCTGCTGCACGCCATCGTTCCATGCCGAGACCGCGCGCAACCCCTTCTGCACCGAATCGATCTCGCTGACATCACAGCCCGTTAGCATCGTCAGCGCGCCGAGGCTAATGGCGCCGCGAAGGAGGCCGCGGCGATTGATGTCCTCAACGAGCTTGCGATTTTCAGCAAGCACGCGCTGGTCGATCGGGGTGCGCGGCCGAAACAGCGACGGAGTGCGGGTGCGAATGGCCATGTGTTGCTCCGTCAGCGCGGCGTTTTCATCTCCGGCACGATAGAACCGTTGCTCGCCGCCTCATCCTTGAGCGCCGGTCCGCCGGTGACCATGGCAACGAGGCTTTGCGGCACCAGCACGGCAAGGCTCACGTGTACGACGATAAAGCCGACGATTGCCGCCATGCAGAAAAAGTGCACCAGCCGAATGCTCTGAAAACTGCCGAACAAGCTGGCGAGCTCGGAGAACTGCACCGGCTTCCACAATGCCAGGCCGGAAATCACGATCAGGATCCCGACCAGCATGACGCCGAGATAGAGAACCTTCTGCACCGCATTGTAGTGGGTCAGGTCGTCATGGCGCAGCCGAAACCGCAACGCTTCGCCGACCGTGACCAAGACTTCGCGAACCGAAATTGGAAACAGTTTCTGCCAAAAGCGCCCGGTGACGATGCCGTAAGTGAGATAAGCGATACCATTGAGCACGAAAATCCACATGCCGAAGAAATGCCATTGCAGGCCGTATTGCGCCCACTTGCCAATCACGATGCTATCGGGAAAACGCAGGAAGCTGAAAAGAACGTCGTCGTTATAAATCTTCCAGCCGCTACCGATCATGATGAAAATGGCGACGGCATTGATCCAATGCATGATCCGCAGCGGTAATGGATGAAGCCGGCGCGGTAGGCTGCGTTTGGACGATGCGGTCGCTTGTGCCATCGGAGATGTCCGCAACTCTTGTTACACACAGAGTCTTGTTACGACACAAAGCAAGTTCTGTTGCGACACAGAACTGCAATTAAACAGCAGTGTAATTAAGGACCATGCTTGGCTGAGCGCGGCACACTTGCGATTGATGATCCCGCCGCGGGCGCCGCACAGCGCGGGCACAGTACGATTGCGGTCTATCGCACGCAACCCATGCACAGACCATGGCGCTGCACAAACCCGCTTCACAAAGCCGCGCAGGATTTTTAATGAGATCTTCTTGGCGGAAAAATGAAAGCCGGACGCGCCAGCCACCGTGCTCGACAGACACCGCGCCTCCTTACGCGCAGCGTAGCGCCCGATCATGCGATCACGACTTTGTGAAGCCGATAACTTTTCGGTGTTTGAGGGTTTGTACCCGGTGAGCCGGAAGTGATTGGCGCGTTGCGCCCGGCTTTGGCAAGCAGGACCGATTGCATTGCCGGATGAATTGCAGGGGGCCCGCATGAACGATGCGGATCGATTCAACGGAAAGCCAGTTCGCGATAAGGCGGGTTCGATCGGCGACTCTTCTGCCGCCTCGTGCGGCATCGCTTTCATGGCCAAGGCGTCCGCGCCTGGTCGCGCCAAAACCCGTTTGGTTCCGCCGCTCACCTATGATCAAGCGGCCGATCTCAACACGGCCTTTTTGCAGGACGTTGCCGACAATCTTGTGCTCGCAAATCTTGTGGCGGCAGGTCGCGGCGCCAACGCGCGGGCCGCAATAGTCGGATATGCGGCTTATGGCCCGCCAGGCTCGGGTGACTTCTTTCGCCGCATTCTGCCGCAATCGATCGGCTTGATCGAAGCCTGGTTGCCGAATTTCGGCGATTGCCTGTTCCACACCGTCCGCGAAATTCTGGCCCGCGGCCACGATTCAGCGGTCGTGCTCAATGCCGACAGCCCAACTTTGCCGACCGCGTTCCTGGTCGAGACGGCCGAAGTGTTGGCGCGGCCAGGCGATCGCGCGGTGCTCGGTCCGTCAAGCGACGGCGGCTATTACCTCTTGGGTCTTAAATTCGCGCACCGCCGCATGTTCGAAGATATCGCCTGGAGCACCGAACGGGTCGCGGAGCAGAGCTTGGCCCGCGCCCGCGAGATCGGTCTGGACGTTCACATGCTGCCGGCATGGTACGACGTTGACGACATCGACGGCCTACGCCGTCTCCAGGCCGAGCTTCGCGACTGCGAGGCGAAAACTCCGACGCAAAATTTGGCTGCGCCACATCATGCCGTGCACGCCGCGAAACTGATGAACGAGCTTGCGCGCGATCGCGACTTCGGGCGACTTGGCGCGCGCGCGCTCGAAATCGACGAAATCCGCGCCTGACGCGCAATGCTGCGCTCCGATTTTTCAGAGGATGAAATAATTTATGCAAACCGCGGCGACGAAGGGGACGGTCGACCCGACCCGATATTTCGAAGACGTGACGACGGAGGATGAGGCCCCGCAGCACGGTCCGGTCTGCCTTTATCTGGAAACGACCAACCGCTGCAATCTGTTGTGCACCACCTGCCCGCGCACCTACGAGGAGCTCGAGCCGCCCGCCGACATGAGCTGGGATCTGTTCACTTCGATTGTCGACCAGATTCCGCATTTGCAGCGCGCCGTTTTGCACGGCGTCGGCGAGCCCATGCTGGTCAAGAATCTGCCGCGCATGGTGCGCTATCTGAAGGATCGCGGCACCTATGTGTTGTTCAACACCAATGGCACGGTGCTCAACGAGAAAAATGGGCGCGCGCTGATCGCCGCCGGGTTGGACGAGCTGCGCGTGTCGTTCGACGCCGCCAACGCAGAGTCCTATCGCGCCGTTCGCGGCAAGAACTACTTCCATCGCATCCTGAAAAACGTCCGGGCGTTCCGCGAGCTGCAGGAGCGCGAAGGCCATGACAGGCCGCAAGTGTCGGCGTGGCTCACCGGCTTACGCGAGACAATCGAGGAATTGCCCGATTTCGTCCGCGTTGCGGCAGAGACCGGCGTCAAGGAAGTGCATCTGCAGCGGCTGGTATTCTTCAAAGAAAACGCCATCGGCATGGCGCGCCCCGACCAGGCGTTGTACGAACAGCTTTCCTCCGAGGAAGCGATCCATATCGAACGCGCCACTGCGCTGGCGGACGAGCTCGGCATTACGTTTAGCGCTTCCGGCGGCGCATCCGAGCCGGGCATTAGTCTCAAGCGGAGCGACAACGGCTCACCGTGGTCGCTATGCCGGCGGCCTTGGACCCTGATGTATTTCACCGCCAATGGGCGCGCGCTGCCCTGCTGCATCGCGCCGTTCTCGCAACGCGGCTACCAGAATTATACGCTCGGCGACGCCACCCAGCAGACGCTGCGCGAGATCTGGACCGGGCCTGCCTATCGCGACTTCCGCAAGGCGCTCAAATCCAACGTGCCGCCGGAAGCTTGCGCCAATTGCGGCTTGCGCTGGAGTCTGTAGCGCGAGTCGTTGAGAGGCAAGTCGTTGGGAGGATCGTCCGATCGTGCAGTCCGCTCATTCCCGCGAAGGTGGGAACAAACAATCCGTCGCCGTTATCATTCCGACGTTTAATGAAGCCGAGTCGATCGCCGCCGTCATTGCTGAAATGCCGCGCGCCGTTGTCGATCGCGTCATTGTGGCCGATGGTGGCAGCAGCGATGGCACGCCGCAACGCGCGCGCGATGCCGGTGCCGAAGTGGTTGCGGTCGGCCGTGGCTATGGCTTGGCATGTCTGACCGGCGCACGAGCCGCAGCCGACGCCGATATCGTCGTCTTCATGGATGGCGACGGCGCCGACGATCCCGCGGCGATTGCCGCACTGATCGCGCCGATTCAATCCGGCGGTTGCGATTTCGTCATTGCCTCGCGCGCGCGTGGTCTGCGCGAGCCCGGCAGCATGGCCTGGCATCAGCTTTTCGCCGGGCGCGTCATCGGGTTTTTGACCGGGCTTCTCTACGGTGTGCGCTACACTGACATGTGCGCCTTGCGCGCCATCCGGCGCGACACATTGCTCGCGCTCGGCATGCGCGAGATGACCTATGGCTGGAATCTGGAAATGCAAATGCGCGCTGCACGGCTTGGCCTGCGCGTGCGCGAGGTGCCGGTCGACTATCGCTGCCGCATCGGCGGCCAATCCAAAGTCGCCGGCTCGCTGCGCGGCTCGCTCAAAGCCGGAGCAAAAATACTATCGACCTTCGCTCGCATTGCGATGGAGCGCCGATCAGCATAGCCACGGTTATTCGGCCGTCGTGGCTGGGATTGTCCCGGCCATCCACGTTTTGGGCTTCGATTGTGCTTAAGACGTGGATGTCCGGCACAAGGTTTACACTTGGGCCGGCCGAAGGCCGGACCCGAGTGCCGGGCATGACGCTGCACAATTGAAAACGCCCGGATTTCGTTCCGCTCAATGCGGGCTACATTTCTTCTCACGCCTGCAAAATATGCTTGTCGGGATCGAGCCAGAACGCCCACACCGCCGCGCCGACGACCAAGAGAACGGCTGCGACGATGAATGGCGCCTGCCAATTGCCGACCTGCACCAAGAAGCCGAACACGATCGGCGAAAGCGCGCCGCCGATATTGCCGGCCATGTTCATCATGCCGGAGACGGTGCCGGAATATTTGCCGCCGGTGTCCATCGGCACCGCCCAGGACGGTCCAATGGTGCATTCCAAAAAGAACATCGAAGCGGTCAGGCAATATACCGCAATGTAAGCGTCCTCGGTCAGCGCCGCCGGCACGATAAACACGGCGCAGCCGAGAAGGCCGGTGATCGCCACGACGCGCCGGCCGATCTTGGCGCTGCCGGTGCGCTTCAAAAGATAATCGGTCGCCAAGCCGCCGACCGTGTCGCCGACCACGCCGGCCCACAGCGGCAGCGATGCGAATAGCCCGACCTTGAGCAGCGTGAAATGCCGGAAATCGACCAGATAGGATGGCAGCCAGCTTAAGAAGATCCACAGGCAGTACACATAGGTGAAATACGCAGCCATGATCGCCCACATGTTCGGCGAGCGAAGCAGCGTGCCCCACGGCACGTTGGCCTGCTTCTCCATCGGCGGCGGCTTGATTGCGCCGGTGGCGTCGAGGCCGCGGATGCGCTCGAGCTCGGCCCGGTTCACCAAGCGATGCTCTTCCGGCAGGTTGCGGTAACTCAGCCCCCACCACAGCGACCATAAAAACCCGACCGCGCCGCAGATCAGGAAAACCGCGCGCCAGCCGAACTGGCTCATGATCAAGACGACGAGCGGCGGCGCGATCGCGGCGCCGAGCCGGCTGGCGCTGTGGGTGATGCCCTGCACGAACCCGCGCTCGGGCTGCGGGTACCACAACTGCATGGCGCGCGTCGCGCCGGGAAAAGCGCCGGCTTCGCCGACGCCGAACAAGAATCGCACGACGATGAACGAAGCCGCGTTGAACGCACCAGCCGTGACCGCGGTCATGATCGACCAATAGGCGACGATGCTGGCTAAGACGCCGCGCGCGCCCAATTTGTCGGAGAGCCAGCCGCCGGGAACCTGGAAGGCCGCATAGGCCCAAACGAAGGCGGAAAAGATGAATCCCATCGTGATACTGTCGAAGCCGAATTCCTGTCTGATGAGCGGCGCCGCGGTCGAGATGTTGACGCGATCGAGATAGGTGATGAGGTACATCGCGCTGATCATCAGCAAGACGTACCAGCGGCCCCGGCTCGGACGCATGGATGCGGCCATTTGCTCGGACATGTGATTTGCTCCCCCGTCGATTCTTCTTGGGCGCCGTTGTCGGTTAGGCGGTTGCGCCAACGTGCCTGTTTATCGCGCGGCCGGCAAGCGCGCAGGATGACGCGACTGTTGAGCGGAATTTATGTGAGGCGCTGCTGTCTCAGTGCGGGCGTTGGCGAAGAGTGCTCAGCTAGTTCGGGCAAACCGCGCCGGTCTTCACCCAGGCGTCGAGCAGCGCTCCTGCTTGCATTTGCGTGCCCGGTGCGGGGCGGCGATCGCCGCCGGGCGCCCAGGCCCAGCCGACCAAATGATCGGCCCCAACATGATGCACGATCTCGTCCAGCGAGCGGCCGCCGTTGCGCGCGGGATCCTTGATTTGAGCGCAGATCTGGCCGAGCGTTTTGCCCTCCCATGCCATGTCGCGCGGCGCGAGATGCCAGGCAGGGTCGCCCGGCACCCGGCTGGGTTCGAAATTCGCCGGCTGATGACAAATCGGACAGCGCATCGCTGGCAGCCCGAAACCGTCGGCGCCGCGCTCGACCGGCGGCTGATGCAGGCGGCGGTCGTCGCCCTGGCGCGGGCGATCGCCGGCTGGATGGCAGTTCACGCAGCGCGGATGCGTCAGCACTTTACCGGCCTCGGTAAATAAAGCTGCCGAGCGCGCCGCGGTGTCGTTGATTGCGGCAAAACTTTCCGGCGTCGCCAAGGCCTCGGAACTGTCTGCAACCGCCCGTCCGGAAAATACGCTCGTCAGCAGGGCGGCAATCGCGACGACGATCACGGCCGCAGCGGCGATCGTTGGCCCAGGCTTGAATTTCACGACGCGGCGCCTCGCGGTTGAATTGCCTTCGAGCATTGAGCTTTCATCATTGCGGCGCATCGGCCGATTGTTGTTTAAGCATGATCGTTTCCAAAAACCGACATCCACTTTTCGAGATCATGCTTTAGGCAAGGTAACGCTGCGGATCGGCCAGGATCACATCGCGCACGGCCTCATGATATTTGATGTAGCCGGTGCAACGGCAGAGATGGCCGTCGAGCGCCTCGGCGATGGTTTTCTCAAGCTCGGCGCGCGCCACGCGTTTTCTCGCCAGCCGCTCGAGCAGCACCTGACTCTCGTTGAGAAACCCCGCAGTGCAATAGCCGCACTGAAAGGCGAAGTGCTCGATGAAAGCTTTTTGCAGTACGGAGAGCTCGCCGTTCTTGGCATGGCCCTCGACGGTGCGGATCGATTTGCCGTCGAAGCGCACCGCCGGGACGATGCAGGTCGGGCTCGTGTAGCTGGTGCCGTCCGGATTATCGACGATCACGGCGCAGCTCAAACACTGCGCCGCGCCGCAGCCGAATTTGGTGCCGGTGAGGCCGAGATATTCGCGCAGATAATCGTTCATGGTGAGTTCGTCGCGCACTTCCGTCGGCCCATATCCGCGACCATTGATCGTCACGTTCAACACCGTCACGTCAGCACTCCTTTGAGCATCTGCTGGGTCACCGGCAAGGACCGGAAGCGATGGCCGGTGCCATCGTAAATGGCGTTGAGAAGCGCGGGGACCACCGGGATCATCACGACTTCCGCCATGCCCTTGGGCCGTTCGTTGGCGTCGACCGGCGGCAGCACCTCGATCTCGAGATCGCGCAGCGGCAGGTCCGACCCGCGTACGACCAGATATTGTCCGAGATTCCATTTGCCGTTGCCGGGCCCGTCTTCGTAGAGCGGCAGCGTTTCCAGGAACGTGTGGCCGACCCCCATCGCGAACCCGCCTTGCGCCTGGCCGGTCACGACTTGGGGCACCAATGCGTTGCCGCACTCGAACACGCTGTAGGCCTTGGCGATGCGCAACGCGCCGGTTGAGCGATTGATCTCGACGCGGACCAGCGTGCCGCACTGCGCCGTATAGGTTGGTCCGCTTTGATTGAGGTCGGTCGGCGGAAACTTGACGCTGCTGCGATCGAGACGGGCGAACTTGCCGGCGCCGCGGCGGAGCGCGAGAGCGTCGATGTCGGCCGTCCAGGTCTGTCCGTCGATCCTGAAATCGGCTTGCGACCAGGCCCAGCGATTGAAACCATGGGCCATCGCGCCGGTCACGCGGTTGCGCGCATGCGCCCGCGCCGAAATCTCCGAAAGCGCGAGCGGCGGCAGTCCTGGCGCGTTCAATTGGCCATCCTTCCAGCGCGCGGTCTGCCATTGCCCCGCGCGATCATCCTTCGGCGCGATGCGCCACAAATCCAGCGCGGCGGGCCACAGGCCAAAGCGGAAGATCACGCGCGCGGCCTCGGCCGCTGCATGCGTCCCGACATGGGCGCCGGTCGAGGCGGCCGTGGCCGAGGAAATTTCCGGGACCCAGCGCGGATTGCGCGCCGCGGCGTCCTGCGTCTTCTGATCGATCTTGTGAGAATCACCGGAGCTCACGAGCGCGAGTGGACCGAAAGCATCGGTTTGCGCGAGCGCAACTTCGTCGGCGACGCCGCCCAGATAGCCCGCGACCCGGTTGGCGACGGCGGTGCCGAGAGCGGTGCCCATCTCCGTACCGTCGATCCGGATTGCGATCCGGCCATTCGGGTCGATTTCCACCGCCGCCAAGGAAGTGTCCCCTCCGGTGCCGTAGTTTTTGGTGGCGCAAGCGACGCCGGTACCGACGAGAATTCCCGCCTCTTTTCCGCGCATCTTCTCCGCGGCGCGCTCGCGCCAGATCGCGTGCTGCTCGAGCTTGTCCAAAATTTCCGGCGTGCGAACCGAGACGCTGTACGTATTTCCCACCATGATTCGTTCGCCGGTCTTGAGCGCATTGCGCCGCCGGAACTCGATCGGGTCGAGCGGCAACGCCGCGCACATTTCATCGACCAGCACTTCCAGCGCCGTCATCGTTTGCAGCGTCCCATAGCACCGCATCGAGCCCGCGGTCACCGCGCGCGAGGGCAGCGAAACCGTGGTGACGTCGACCTTGGGAGCATAGTAGATGCCGAGCGCCGCGTAGGCTGCGACGGTCGCAATAGTGGGCGAAAAATTCGCTAAGCCGCCGGCGTGGAGCACGTGGTCGGCGGCAAAAGCGAAGATCTTGCCGGTGGCCCGATCGACGCCCATCCGCGTGTGCATCGAGAAGGCGTGCCGCTTGATCCCCGATTGGAATTGCTCGTAGCGATTGTTCGCGAGCCGGACCGGGTGGCCGGGGAAGAACATCGCCGCGAGCGCGACATAAAGTGGAAATGGCGTATGGTCGCGTCCGCCGAATCCGCCGCCCATATAGGCGAACTGCGTGTTGATGCGCGCCGGTTTGTGTGCGGCATCGGCTTCGCCGAGCAGGAAGGCGACGGACTCCGCAGCATCGGAGGGCGATTGCACGCCGACGACGAGTTCGAGGTTCTTGCGGCTTGGGTCGTACCAAGCCAGACCGCTTTCCGGCTCGAGAAACATCGGATCGGCCGATTGCGTCTCGAATTGCCGCTCCAGCACCAGACGCGCCGGATTGTCCGCCGCAAGCTCGGCGCGAATGTCTTCGCCGTAACCCGCGGCTTCGGCATAGCCCAGCCCCGTCGGAATCGGCAGCCGTGCCCAGATCGGGCGCTCGGTGTTCTGGAACTTGCCGGGACTGACCCAGCCGTTCTTGACCGGCGAATAGACATCGGGCGCGTCCGGGGTCGGCCCCGCGACCCTCGTGAAACGAAAGGCAGCGTAGGGCGGCCGCGTGACGGGGCCGGTCTCCTCGCCGTATTTCACTACGGTCGCGTCGCGCAAAGCAAGCCGCGCCTGATCGAAGGAATCGAAATCCTCGAAGATCAAAAGTGCGATCGGCTGGCCGAGATAGAGCGGCGTCCTGCGGATCGGGCAGAACAAATCGCCTGCGTAAAATTCGGGAACCCGCGTGCCGATGCGCGCCAGATCTTC
>CATPBC010000149.1 GCA_955652195.1 uncultured Xanthobacteraceae bacterium
ACACGTTGTGTCAAAGCTGCAAGCGGCGCCGGCTCCGGCATGAACACCTCGACCTTAGCGCGAACCGCGGCCGGGGCGCGAATGAGTGTGGCGTGGCCGCCAGACCCGGCGACAGTTGCGTGCACCAGCGGCGCATGTGCGTCGTCGGTGCGCGGCAATGCCGCCCAAACAAGACCGCCGGCCCAATCGTAGAGGATTTCACCGCCCGCTTTGTCAGTAAGCGTACGGCCGACATCGGCGCCACGCGATGGCGCTGTCGAAACGCGCCAAATATTTTGGCGGCCGCGCGGACCCTTGGCAGCAAACGGGGCTACGTCCCGGACCGCCTGCCATATGGCGCGCGACGCTGCTTCTTCAAGGGTTGCGAGCGAACCGAATGCGCCGAGTAGCTTTTCCAGCACGGCTTTGCGTTGCGCGACCGATGGCGCAACGCCTTCGAGGCGCAGCGCCGTGATGGCGGCGCCGGCCGAGGCGGTCTCCGGCACATCTGCAGCCACCTCGGCCGGCAGATGCGCCGCAGCCGAGACATCGGCAAACGAGCCCATTGCCGCCGCCATCACTTTACCGGCGGTCACCGCATCGAGGCCGATGATGAGAATCGATTGCTCCGTCTCCGGTCGCGGCAATGTCTTGATCGTGACATCGGTTAGCGCCGCCAGCGTCCCCCAGGATCCGGCCATGAGTTTGCAAAGATCGTAGCCGGTTACGTTCTTGACCACGCGGCCGCCCGATTTGAACGTCTCGCCGCGGCCGGAAACAGCGGAAAAGCCAAGGAAATGATCGCGGGCCGCGCCGGCTTTGATCCGACGCGGGCCGGAAAGGTTGGCGCCGATCGCGCCGCCGATCGTGCCTGCGCCAGGCTCACCGCCCAATAGCGGGCCGTAATCCATCGGCTCGAACGCGAGCTGCTGGCGTTGTTCGGCGATGAGCGCGTTGATCTCTGTGAGCGGCGTGCCGGCTTTGGCGGACAGCACCAGTTCTTCCGGCTCGTACAGCGTGACACCGGTAAGCCCGGAGAGATCGAGCGTCGCATCCCATTGCGCGGCGCGGCCGATCGCACGCTTGGTGCCGCAGCCAATCAGTTCGAGGGTTTTGCCTTGCGCCAGTGCCCAAGCGACCGCTTCTTCGACTTGTTTCGGCTCGCGCGGCCGCAGTGGCTCACTCATGCAACACCTTCATTGCAGCACCATCATTCGGCGGCGGCAGCCGCATCGGCGAGCGATGAAAATGACGGCATGACCTCGCGCGCGAAGCGCTGAAGCTGCGCCACGCCGCCGGAGAATGTCAGAAGGACGTATTTCGCCCCCACTTGCCGCAGCTCTTCGAGCTTCGCGCGGATTTCCTCCGGCGTGCCGTAAAGCGCGTGCTCCTCGGTGCCGCCAGGCCTATCGGCGTAAGCGAGCACATGCGAGCCCTCGTTGCCGCCGGGCGCGTGCGTAGGCGCGCGTGATACTTCGACGGTGCGCTTTGTGTAGGCCGCCTGGCGCCGCAGTGCTGCTTCTTTGTCGGCTTCATCGTTGGCGACATAAACTTGGCGCGCCACCGCGACCTGCATCGGATCAAACGAAAGGCCATGTGCTTTAAGCTCAGCTTTGTAGAGCGCGATGCGCTCGGCGATCAGCTGCGGCCCGGCATATTGGTCGAGGATCAGATTGAACCCGCGCGCCGCGGCGCGCCGGATCGAATTGGCGCTGCCGGCGGCGACCCAAAGCGGCGGATGCGGCTTTTGCGACGGCGGCGGTTCGACCACAATGTCTTCGAAGTGCCAAAACCGGCCGCGATGCGAAAAACGGCTGCGCTCGGTCCAGGCGCGGATCATGATCTCAAGCGCCTCGTCGAAACGCGCTTCGGCCTCCTCGGGTGCGATCTGGAATCCTTTGAACTCGCTATGCCGATAGCCCTTGCCGATGCCGAGATCGAGGCGGCCGCCGGAGATCAGATCGAGCGTCGCCGCCTCTTCCGCGAGCAGCACGGGGTTGTGCCAGGGCAATACCATCACCGCCGAGCCGAGCCGCAGCCGCGCCGTGCGCATGGCAAGCGCGGTCAACAGCATGAGCGTCGAGGAAACCTGTTTCCAGCCGGTGAAGTGATGTTCAACCAAAAAGCTCGACTGGAAGCCGAGCTGCTCGGCCGCGACATTGAAATCGAGATAGTCGCGAAAACCTTGGCCGCTCTCCGGACCCAGATCGCCGCTATTCGCCTGCGCCGACGTGAACAGACCGAATTTCATCGCCGCGTTTGATGGCCGCGTTTGATTGCGCATAGCGGTGTCTCAAAACCGCGGAAGATCGGGAAACGCGACCCGCCCTGCATGAACGTGCATGCGGCCGAGTTCGGCGCAGCGGTGCAAAGTCGGGAATACCTTGCCGGGATTGAGCAGGCTCTTGTCGTCGAAAGCGCATTTGAGTCGCTGCTGGTGGTTGAGATCGGTCTCCGAGAACATCGTCGGCATCAAATCGCGCTTCTCCACGCCAACGCCGTGCTCGCCGGTCAACACGCCGCCGACCTCGACACACAGCCGCAAAATATCGGCGCCGAATTGCTCGGCGCGCTCGAGTTCGCCCGGCTTGTTGGCGTCGTAGAGGATGAGCGGATGCAGATTGCCGTCGCCGGCGTGAAACACATTGGCGCAGCGCAGGCCGTACTGCGCCGACAATTCCTGCATGCGGCGCAGCACCAGCGGCAGTTTCGCCCGCGGTATCGTGCCGTCCATGCAGTAATAATCGGGTGAGATGCGGCCGACTGCCGGAAAAGCGGCCTTACGCCCGGCCCAGAACAACAGCCGCTCCTCTTCCGAGTTGGAAACGCGACAGGTCACCGCGCGGCATTGCCTGGCGATGTCCTGGACGCGTTCGAGCAGGTGATCGACCTCGGCCGCCGGCCCGTCGAGCTCGACGATGAGCAAGGCCTCAACGTCAAGCGGATAGCCGGCATGAACGAACTGCTCGGTGGCGTGAATGGCGGGCCGGTCCATCATTTCCATGCCGCCTGGAATGATGCCGGCGCCGATGATCTTGGCGACGCATTCGCCGCCGTCTTCGGAAGCTGCAAAGCCGATGATTGCCGCGCGCGCCGTCTGCGGCCGCTTGAGGATGCGCACCGTCACCTCGGTGACGACGCCGAGCAGGCCTTCGGACCCGGTGACGATGCCCATGAGGTCGTAGCCGCCGGAATCGAGATGCTTACCGCCGAGGCGCACGATTTCGCCGGTCATCAGCACCAGCTCGCAGCCCAGAACGTTGTTGGTGGTCATGCCGTATTTGAGGCAATGCACGCCGCCGGAATTTTCCGCGACGTTGCCGCCGATGGTGCAGGCGATTTGCGATGACGGATCGGGCGCGTAATAAAACCCGGCCGCCTCCACTGCTTGCGACACCGCCAAATTGGTGACGCCCGATTCGACCACAGCGACACGGTTATCGTAATCGATCTCGCGGATGCGATTGAACTTGGCGAGACCAAGCAGCACGCCATCGCCGAGCGGCAAGGCGCCGCCGGAGAGCGAGGTGCCGGCGCCGCGCGGCACCACTTTAATGCCTTCGCGTTGGCAGTAACCGAGGACAGCCGCCACCTGCGCCGTGGTTTCCGGCAGCACGACCACCATCGGCAGC
>CATPBC010000150.1 GCA_955652195.1 uncultured Xanthobacteraceae bacterium
GTCCGAGAGGCCCAAGCGCGGATATCATCCTGGCTCAAACAATGGTCGGTAGTGCCGGCCTCAGGACAGATGGGACTTGTAAATCCTGAAATCGCCCACCACCAAGCCCAGATAGCGGCACCGACAACGCCAACACCGAGCCAAAAAACAAAATGCCGCCAGTCTCTCGCCATCCGCCCCCTCGCCTGCCGGCGTGGCAAAAGTCCACGTGGCAGTCATAGATATGGCACTCATACACCTGGCACTCATATCGGAACGAAAACGCGGCAAGATTGAGGGGCAAATACTTTGAAGGCACTCTGAAGGTATTTCGCAATAGTTCCTTTGGTTAACACCTCGGCTCTCACTCCCGCTCAAACAGCGTGTCCGCCGCGGTAATCAGCCGCGTATCCGGATGCACGGCGCAATAGTCGCCAAGCTTCTTGGCATTGGCGGCGAATTGCCCGGTATCGATTATCGGCGGGTCGTCTTCCGCTCTGTAATATCCGTCGAGCCAGGCGAGAATGACGCCGACATCGTCTTTGTTCGCCGATTGGAACTGTTTGCAGGTCCAGGTCGACAGGTTGATCTCGCTCGCCGCCGCCGGCGCGCTCCAATACGCGCAGCAAGCCAGAATGGCGGCAAAGAGCGCGGCGGCCACATTCTTCATCGAGTTCCTCCGCAGTTCATTCTTCGAAGCGCAAGTTGGCGGCTTTTACGATGTCGCGGAACTTGACGATGTCGGCTTCGATCATGCGGCGGAATTCGGCAGCCGGACCGCCGCCGGGCGTTACCGCTATATTTCGCAATTTCGCCGACACGCCTGGATCGCGGATCGACTCGCTCAGTGTCTTTTCCAATCTGGCGACGATGGCGGCTGGCGTCGCCGCCGGTGCAAAGATGCCGCTCCACAGATGTACATCGACGCCCGGATAGCCCGCTTCGGCCATGCTCGGCACGTCCGGCAGTTCCGCCAAGCGCTCGGCGCCGGTTACCGCAAGCGCCCTGACCTTGCCGCCTTTGACTTGCGGCACGGTCGGCGGCGGGTCGGCGATCGCCGTCATGGTCTGGCCGTCGAGCACGCTCAGGATCATCTCATTGCTGCTCTTGTACGGTATCATCACCGCCGGCATGCCGGATTTCAATTTCAACTGCTCCATGGCGATCGTGAAGGCCGGCGAGGTGCTCGGATAATTCGCCTTGTCGGGATGCTGCTTGGCCCATTCGACCAATTCCTTGACGTTACCCGATAGATTGTCCGGGCCGATCACCATGATCAGCGGAAAGCTTCCCATCATCGCCAGCGGAATAAGCGTTTTGGTCGGATGATATTTGAGATCGGGATAGATGGCGGCCGCAATCGACATCTGACCGCTGGCGCCGACCAAGAGCGTATAGCCGTCGCCCGGCTGATTTGAGACATATTCCGCAGCAAGCCGACCGCCCGCTCCCGGCCTATTTTCGATGAAGACCGGCTGACCGAGGATCTCGGAAAGCTTTGCGCCGACGAGTCGCGCAAAAATATCGTTGCCGCCGCCGGCGGCAAATCCGACGACCAAACGAACCGGCCGGGTCGGATAATTGCTCTGCGCGCGTACCGGCGCCGTAGCCCAGATCGTCGCTGCGATCGGCGCAACCAGCGCGAACCAGATCGCCCGGCGTGAAAAGTTACTCATCAAGCTTTCCTCCAAGAGGTTTAGTGACGTTTAGTGGCGTTTACCAGTTCATCCAGTCGACCAAGGCCGCAGTCACGCGCTCCGGCTGTTCGAGCGTGGAAAGGTGGCCGCAATCGGCGATTATTGCGAGCTGCGCGCCGGCGATCCCGGCAGCGATTTCGTGCGCAAGTTCGGGCGGCGTCGCCTCGTCGCCATCGCCAACGAGAACGAGCGTCGGACACTTGATCGAGGCAAGGCCGGGCCGCGAATCCGGCCGGCTCATGATCGCTTGCTGCTGGCGCAGAAACGCTTCGACGCCGGTCTCCTGCGCCATCATGCGCACCAGGCCCTGCAACGTCGTATCGTGGTGGCGGCTGCGATGCACGTAGAGTGGAAAGGCGATGTCGGCGACTTCGGCGTAGCGGCCGCTCTTGGCGAGCGCGATCACAACCTTGCGGCGCTCGGTCTGTTCCAGCGTCTCGGCGCGTGCGCCGGTATCGAGCAGCGCAAGCTTCGCGACGCGCTCCGGCGCTTGCCGCATGATTTCAAAGGCGATGTAGCCGCCCATCGAGAGGCCGGCGAGGGCAAAACGCGGCGGCGCTGCGGCCAAAATGCGCCGCGCGATCGCTGCCATGCTGTCGTCGCGGGTATGGTCGGCGACCGTGACCGGGCCGAAACGCCACAGCGCGGGGATCTGCTCGGCATAAAGTCTAGCCGAACAGGTCAGTCCGGGAACGAGCACGATCGGCAGCGCTTCTGCCATAGGATGTTTCCTGCCAAGAAACAGTGCCAAGAACGACGCAAAGAACGACGCAAAGAACGCGGCAGATTACCGGGCGGTCAGAAAAAGTGAAGAAATCTTCTTGGCTTACTGCACTGCGGCGGGGGCTTTCAGGTTGACTTTCGGCCAATCGATCCTATGTTGCGGGCAGGCCAAAAAGGCAGATTCGACCGCCTGGCGCCTATTCCCGCTTCAATTGAAAGGGTGTGCCGGCGGTCCTAATTGAGGGTTTATGTCGTTTTCCAATCTCGGCTTGTCCGAAAAAGTCGTTTCCGCCGTTGCCACGGCTGGTTACAAAACTCCCACCCCGATCCAAGAACAGGCAATCCCGCACGTACTGGCGCGGCGCGACGTTTTAGGCATCGCGCAAACCGGTACCGGAAAAACGGCGGCGTTCACGCTGCCGATGCTGACGATGCTGGAAGGCGGTCGCGCCCGCGCTCGAATGCCGCGCACGCTTATTCTTGAGCCGACGCGGGAACTGGCCGCGCAGGTGCAAGAAAGCTTTGTCAAGTACGGCGCCAACCACAAGCTCAATGTCGCGCTCTTGATCGGCGGCGTTTCGTTCGACGACCAGGACGTGAAGCTGACCCGCGGCGTCGATGTGCTGATCGCAACGCCCGGTCGTTTGCTCGACCATTTCGAACGCGGGCGGCTGCTGCTCAACGGCGTCGAGTTGCTGGTGATCGACGAAGCCGATCGCATGCTCGATATGGGCTTCATTCCCGACATCGAGCGCATCTGCAAGCTCGTCCCGTTCACGCGGCAAACACTGTTTTTCACCGCGACCATGCCGCCGGAAATTCGCCGCATCACCGAGCAGTTCCTGCACAATCCGGTCCGCGTCGAGGTCTCCCGGCCGGCGACCACCGTTGCCGCCACCACCCAGCTCATCGCCAAATCGGGCCGCGACCCGCATGAGAAGCGCGACACCTTGCGCCGGTTGATCCGTTCCGCCGATGGCATGAAGAACGCAATCATATTCTGCAACCGCAAACGCGACGTTGCCACGCTGTTCCGCTCGCTATTGCGCCACGGCTTTTCGGTCCAAGCGCTGCACGGCGACATGGATCAGCCGGCGCGCATGGCGGCGCTCGAAAGTTTCCGCAAGGGCGAGGTAACGCTGCTCGTCGCGTCGGATGTCGCGGCGCGCGGGCTCGATATCTTGGACGTGAGTCACATCTACAATTTCGATGTGCCGTTCCATCCCGACGACTACGTGCATCGGATCGGCCGCACCGGCCGCGCCGGCCGCAGCGGCACCGCGATCACCATCGTGGCGGGTGCTAACGACGCCAAGGCAGTCACCGCGATCGAGAAGCTGATCGGGCAACCGATCCCGCTGATGGAAAAGCTGCCGGGCCAACCTCTGCCGCCACAGCACGGCGTTAGCGAACGACCGCATGCGCAACGAAACGGCCAACCTCATAGCAAAGCCAATGACCATCACCATCCGCGGCGGCACGGTGCGCCGGCGCGCAGCGAAGAGGTGAGATCGCGCCGCACCCCGCCAGCTCCGCCGCCGCGCCCACGCAGCGAGGATGCCGACGTTTCCCATCTGCCGGCATTCCTATTCCGGCCGGTCAAGGTGTGACGGATTAAGCAGCGTCAGCGAAGACCGCGCCGCCGCTCTTCCTGTAAACACGCAATGAAGGCTTATTGAACCCCGGTAGCCGGTTCGAGCTGGACCGATTCGCCGCAGCCGCAGGCCGCGGTCTGGTTCGGATTATTGAACACGAATTGCGCCGACAGCTTGTCGATCCTGTAATCCATCTCGGTGCCGAGCAGGAACAACACCGCCTTGGGATCGATCAGGATGCGCACGCCTTTGTCCTCGACGACCTCGTCCAGCGGATTGATCTTCTCGGCATATTCCATGATGTAGGCCATGCCCGCGCAGCCGCCGTTCTTGACGCCGACGCGCACGGCGGCAATCGGATGATCGGCTTTCGCCATCACCGTCTTGATGCGTTCCGCAGCGGCTTCGGTGAGCCGCACGACCTGAGGTCTCGGCCGAGCAACGGCCATCTTCACATCCTCCGCCCGTGTGATCGGGCCATCGTCAATTCAGCGATTCTCGCCACTTTATGTAATGCGCGCCAATATCGCGCGCAACTCACCACATATTGAGCACCGTGCGGGCCTCGTCCGACATGCGGCTTGGATCCCACGGCGGATCCCAAACGATATTGACCTTGGCTTCGCGCACGCCGGGAACCCCGGCGACGGCGCTTTCCACTTGCATCGGCAATTCCGCAGCCGACGGGCAATTCGGCGTGGTCAGCGTCATGTCGATTTTGACCATTCGGTCGTCATCGATGTCGACCTTATAGATCAGGCCGAGCTCATAGATGTCGGCCGGGATCTCGGGATCGTAAACCGTCTTGAGCGCACCGACGATTTCATCGGTCAGGCGCGCCATTTCGTCCGGCGGAATCGCCGACGGCCGCTCCGCGCTTTCCGCCGCAGCGGGCTTGGCATCTGTTTTGGTTTCTTCAGTCATGACAAACCATCATCCAAGCAGATTCTGCGCCTTGAGCAGCGCCTGCGCAAGGCAATCGATCTCGCCCCGCGTATTGTACATGGCGAGAGAGGCGCGGCAGGTCGCGGTCACCCCGAAACGGGCGAGGAGCGGCATGACGCAATGGGTGCCGGCCCGCACCGCCACTCCCGCGCGATCGATGATCGTCGCCACGTCATGCGGATGCGCGCCCTTGAGCTCGAACGAAACGATCGGCCCCTTATCCTTGGCAGTGCCGAAAATGCGCAGCGAATTGATTTCGCGCAGACGATCGTGGGCGTAGCGCATCAGCTCGGCCTCATGCGCGCGAATGCGCGGCTTACCGATCGCGTTCACGTAATCGATCGCCGCGCCAAGCCCGATCGCCTGGACGATTGACGGCGTGCCGGCTTCGAATTTGTGTGGCGGATCGCCATAGGTGATGCGATCTTCGAACACTTCGCGGATCATCTCGCCGCCGCCGTTGAACGGCGGCATAGCGGCCAGATGCTCGTATTTGGCGTACAGCACGCCAATCCCAGTTGGGCCATACAGCTTGTGCCCGGTGAAGGCATAGAAGTCGCAATCGATGTCGCGCACGTCGACATCGAGATGCACCGCGGCTTGAGCGCCGTCGAACAGCACCGGAATGCCGCGGGCATGAGCGATGCGGGTCACTTCCTTGGCCGGTACCAAGGTACCGAGCATGTTCGACATGTGGGTCATTGCCACAAGCTTGGTGCGCGGTGTGAGAAGCTTTTCGAATTCGTCGATTAGAAAATGGCCTTCATCGTCGACCGGCGCCCATTTGATCACGGCGCCCTGCCGCTCGCGCAGGAAATGCCACGGCACGATGTTGGAGTGATGCTCCATGATCGAGAGCACGATCTCGTCGCCGGCTTTGATGCGCTCGCGGCCGAATGTGTAGGCGACGAGGTTGATCGCTTCGGTGGCATTGCGGGTGAAGACGATCTCCTCCTTGCGCTCGGCGTTGAGGAAGGCGGCCACTTTCTCGCGCGCATTCTCGTAGGCCTCGGTCGCTTCATTGGCGAGGAAATGCAGCCCGCGATGCACGTTGGCGTATTGGGTCGTGTAGGCCTCGTCGAGCCGGTCGAGCACCGCGCGTGGCTTTTGCGCCGAGGCCGCATTGTCGAGGTAAACAAGCGGCTTGCCGTAAATCTGCATTGCCAGGATCGGAAAATCCGCCCGGATGCGATCTACGTCATAGGCACTGCTGATAACTCGTTCGTCCATTTTCGTTCCAAATTCCCGGACCGTGGATACAGCGCGTGAGCGGTGCGCCGCCGCGCCGGCGATGCGCGCTTACCGATCAGCTCGTTTTTGCCCGCGTGAGCCAAGCCAGGCTGCGACGTTTTCGATCAAAGCCTCGCGCAAGCCGGCATGTTCGATGCCGTCGATCGCTTCGCCGAGGAACGCCTGGATCAACATCGCCTCGGCCTCGGCCGGCGGAATACCGCGCGCCATCAGATAGAACTTAAGCTCCTCGTCCAGCGCGCCGGCGGTCGCACCATGGCCGCACTGCACGTCGTCGGCGAAGATTTCCAGCTCCGGCTTGTTGTCGGCCTCAGCGCGCTCCGACAAAAGCAGCGCTCGGGTCATCATCTTTCCGTCCGTCTTTTGAGCGTGACGGCGCACAATGATGCGGCCCTGAAAAACGCCATGCGCCTCGTCATCGAGCACGGATTTGAACATTTCGCGGCTTTGGCAATCGCGCGCGACGTGGTCGGCGATCAGCGTCGTGTCGGCGTGCTGCTGGCCTCGCAGCAGCGCCGCGCCGCGAATCGCGGCCACGGTGCCCTCGCCATCGAATTTGAGAAACAGCTGATTGCGCACCACCGCGCCGCCCGCGGTAAAGCTGAACGTGTTGAATCGCGCATGCGCACCGATCGCCGCTGCCAGGGTCGAAACATGCAGCGCGTCACTGCCCTCCCCGATCACTTTGACATGGTCGACGTGAGCGCCGTCGCCAACGAACAATTCCAGCACGGCGTTGACCTGATAATCGCTGCCGGGGGGGCCCTCGTAGCTCTCGATCAGCATGACGCGGGCGCCATGCTCGATCATCACCAGCGAGCGCGTGAATGTCGCCGCGGGCTTTCCTGAAACCACGAACAGCAAATGCAAAGGCCGCTCGATCGTCGCGCCGGCGGCGACGCGGATCACGGCGCCATCGCCCATCAAAGCCGTATTCAGGGCCACCGCGATGTCGTTGGCTGGCGCAAGCTTGCCAAGCCGTGCGGTAAGCGCACGATCCCCGTCGGTCAGCGCCTTTGCCAGCGAGACCACGGTCAGTCCGGCGTCCAAGTCGCGTAAATCGGACAATTCGGCGACAAAAGCGCCGTCGACGAAAACCAGCCGGCGGGCATCGAGGTCGCGCAACATTCGACCGGCATCTTTGCCGCGCGCCTTGGCCGCGGCGTCGGGCGGGCTTGCCAGCGGCTTCGCCTCGCGCATCAGCGCGCGCAGGTCGGTATATTTCCACTCCTCGATCCGCCGATGCGGCAAACCCTCTTTGGCGAATATGTCGAAAGCCGCATCGCGCCGCGCCGCAATCGCGTCGTCGCCGGGCAGCCGATCGCGCGCCTGCGCAAAGGTCTGCGCAAGAGCGGTTTCCGCCGCGGTCTTGATGACGGCGACCTCGGCGTTCACGCCGGCACCTCCTCCCGATACTGCGCATAACCACCGGCTTCGAGCTCCAGCGCGAGCTCCTTGCCGCCGGTTCGCACGATGCGGCCGCGCGACAGCACGTGCACCACGTCGGGGACAATGTAGTTGAGAAGCCGCTGGTAATGGGTGATGACGACGAATGAGCGATCCGACCCGCGCAGCCCATTGACGCCATCGGCGACGATTCTAAGCGCGTCGATGTCGAGTCCGGAATCGGTCTCATCGAGCACCGCAAGCCGCGGCGCGAGCAGCGCCATCTGCAAAATCTCGTTGCGCTTCTTCTCGCCGCCGGAGAAACCGACATTGACCGCACGGCGCAGCATTTCCTGATCGATGCCCAGCTTGCTTGATGTATCGCGTACTTTCTTGATGAAATCCGGCGTGGAGAGTTCCGCTTGGCCGCGCTTTTTGCGCTGGGCGTTAAGCGCAGTGCGCAGGAAAGTCATCGTGGCGACGCCGGGAATCTCGAGCGGATATTGAAAAGCGAGAAACAGACCTGCCGCGGCGCGTTCGTCCGGCGCCATCTCGAACAAATCGCGGCCGTCAAAGCGCACGCTACCTGCAGTCGGCCGGTACTCCTCCTTGCCGGCCAGTACATAAGCCAGCGTCGACTTGCCCGATCCGTTCGGGCCCATAATGGCGTGCACCTGGCCCGCCTCGACGTCGAGATCGAGCCCTTTGAGAATTTCTTTGCCGTCGATCTCGACGTGCAAATCCCTGACTTCCAACAAAGCCATTTTGCCTATCTCTGTTCGTTCGAATTTTTAATCGTTCTCGCCGTCGAAATAATCCGCCGGCTGCATCCGTCCGAGGCCCCGATAGGTCGCCGTTTGCAACTCGCCGCCCTTAGTACCGGCGACGATGCCGACCTTGTTGGAGTCCGGATAATCGACCACTTCGGTCGCGGCCATGCTCGAAATGCCGAGATAGCGTAGTTCGTCTTTTCCAGTATTGATCAACTGATGCGGCTTGGTCCCCGCCGGGGCGGCAATCAGGTCACCGGTTTTGATCGGCAGCCGCTCCTCGCCCCAGCGATATTCGCCCACGCCGTCGAGTACATAAAACAATTCGTCCATGACGTGATGACGGTGAAACGGGAACGCTTTCTTTCCAGGCGGCACCACATGCAGCGCGCAACCGAGCGACTGCAGCCCGAGCACCGGCCCGATGCGGCCCCATTTGACTGCAAACGCGCCGCCATTGCCGCGGTCGGCGAGTAGCACATCCGCGAGGTTGACAATCGGCCGTCCGCTCATCCGACCGAGCCTTCGAGCGAGACCGAGATCAGCTTCTGCGCCTCGACCGCGAACTCCATGGGAAGCTGCTGCAGCACGTCTTTGACGAAGCCGTTGACGACGAGCGCGGTCGCCTCCTCCGCCGAAAGCCCGCGCTGCCGGCAATAGAACAGCATGTCCTCGGAAATCTTCGACGTCGTCGCCTCGTGTTCGAACACGGTCGAGGAATTCTTGGCCTCGATATAGGGAACGGTATGGGCGCCGCACTGGTCGCCGATCAAAAGCGAATCGCAATTGGTGAAATTGCGCGCGCCGGTCGCGCGGCGATGTGCCGTTACCAGTCCGCGATAGGTGTTGTTGGAATGACCGGCAGCGATGCCCTTGGAGATGATCCGGCTCGTGGTGTTCTTGCCGAGATGCAGCATCTTGGTGCCGGAATCGACCTGCTGATAGCCGTTCGAGATGGCGATCGAATAGAACTCGCCGCGCGAATTGTCGCCGCGCAGAATGCAACTCGGGTATTTCCAGGTGATCGCGGAGCCGGTCTCGAGCTGGGTCCACGAAATCTTGGCGTTCTTGCCGCGGCAATCGCCGCGCTTGGTGACGAAATTGTAGACGCCGCCGCGGCCCTTGGCATCGCCCGGATACCAGTTCTGGATGGTCGAATATTTGATCTCGGCGTCGTCGAGCGCGATCAGTTCGACGACCGCGGCATGAAGCTGGTTCTCGTCGCGAACCGGCGCCGTGCAGCCTTCGAGGTAGCTCACGTATGAGCCGCGGTCGGCAATGATCAGCGTGCGCTCGAACTGACCGGTATTGCGTTCGTTGATGCGGAAATAGGTCGACAGTTCCATCGGGCAACGCACACCCGGCGGCACATAGACGAATGAGCCGTCGGAGAACACTGCTGAATTGAGCGTGGCAAAGAAATTGTCGCTGATCGGCACCACCGTCCCGAGATACTTTTTCACCAGATCCGGGTGCTCTTTCAGCGCTTCCGAAATCGGCATAAACAGCACGCCGACCTTGGCCAATTCCGCCTTGAAAGTGGTGGCGACTGAGACCGAGTCGAACACGGCGTCCACCGCGACCCGGCCATAGCCGCTGCCGCCGTTTTCCGCTTCGGCGCCGTCCGAACCCTCGCTCGGGA
>CATPBC010000151.1 GCA_955652195.1 uncultured Xanthobacteraceae bacterium
GCCTCATGCACGGTCGTGACGGTTGCGAGCCATTTGATGCCTTTGTCCTTCATGCGCGCCACGAAGCGGTCCGGATAGAGTCCCATGATCGAGGAAACGATTGCCGGTCCCGCCTCCAGCATCGCATCGCATTGCGCTTCGAAGTTGGGCAGCGTGACATTGCCGGCCTCGGGCCGCACCTGCGGGCCCCAGGCGGCGAGGAAATCTCGCATCGCCGCTTCCGCGGCGGCATCGCGCTTGGGCGGCGGATCGGGGATCCAGAGATTGAACTGAAAGCCGCCGTTTGTGCCGGCCCGCACGTCGGCCGCCCATTGCCTGATCGCCTCTGGCTGCATCATCAGCGCGCCGCAGCCGCCGAGGGCGCCAGCGTTAGCGACCGCAATGGCGAGCGAGGCTGGACAGGCGCTTGCCATAGGCGCCATGAGAATCGGTACACGCAGATTGAATTGTTCACAAAACGTGGCGGCGCGCGCGACGGCAGGGTGCTGCGGCATACGGGCGATTTTACAGAAGTCGATTGGCTGGTGCGAGACTATGCGGGGCTGTGCTGTCGGGCAGCCATCTGATGACTGCGGCGAATTCCGCTCGCCTCGGCGGCGACTTCATATTAGGCTTGAGCTCGTTGTGGGCACGGCGGCGTACTTCTGCTGAGGGCAACGCGCCGCTGTGAGGGGAGGGGGACGTGATCAGGCAAATAATGGTGTGTGCACTGTGCGCTGCCGCGGCGGTCGTGCCTGCAGTAGCGCAGACCTTGAGCTATGCCGATGCCATCGACCGGCTTGCGGTGGCCTGCCGCGCCGACGTGCAAAAATATTGCAGAGGCGTAGAGCTTGGCGGCGGGCGGCTCAAATCCTGTCTCGACGCGCACCAGAACGTCGTTTCGGCGCGGTGCCAGCAAACTCGCAGCGAAGTCTATGCCTCGATCGGCCGCCGCATTGCCGCGCAGCGCAATATCGGCGACGTCTGCAGCGCCGACATCAACAGGCTCTGTGGCGTAGCGCCGGTCGACAACAATCTCGTGACCTGCTTGCTCAGCGTATCGCCTTCGGCCATCAGCCCGGCTTGCAATCAGACATTTTCCGACACGGGCTGGCGCACCGAAAGGGCTCAGCAATGAAAGCGCGGCAAATCTTCGTCCTCTGCGCCGCCGCGCTGTTGATCGCGCTGAGCGCAGCCGTGGCGCAAACGCGATTGAACTCGGCCGACATCGCCAAAGGCTTGCAGGGTGTGAGCGGTGGCAGGATCGCGCTCACCGCCGCTGCGATGCGCCAGGCTGCCTTGGACAATATCCGCAACTATCCCGGGCAAGCCGCCGCAGCCGCCGCGCATCCGTTGAGCTTTCCCGAATTGGAAAAGCTCGCGCAGTTCACCGTCGAGGTGAACTTCGACTTCAACTCCGCGGCCATTCGGCCGGAATCCTATCGCACCATCGGCGCGATCGCCGACGCTCTGCACAATCCGATTTTGTTGAGCTACGGCTTTCTCGTGATCGGCCACACCGATGCAGTCGGCAGCCGCGAATATAACCTCAAACTCAGCCAGCGCCGCGCCGAAGCCATTCGCGATGCCTTGATCGATCCGCTCGGAGTCAATTCGGGCGTTCTCGATGCGGTCGGGCTCGGCGAAGAACAATTGCAGGATCCGCGTCATCCCGATGCCGCGGTCAATCGCCGCGTTCAGCTCATCAATATCGGTCGAAAATATTGCTTCGGCCCCTCGGGCGAGCCGGCAAAGTGCCCGTGACCTGATCACTTAGAAACCTGGAGCCACGATCACGATGCTGAGAATTGTTGCGGCGCTTGCTTTGCTATTGCTGCCCCTTGCCGCCGCGGCCGCAGATTACCCCGGGCCCAGAACGGGCGATTGGGTCGCGCCGAATTTTAAATTTCATACCGGCGAAGTGATATCAGCGCTCAAGCTGCACTACACGACGGTCGGAGATCCCGCCGGAACACCCGTGGTGGTGCTGCACGGCAGCGGCGGCTCGGCGGCGAGCATGCTCACGCCGGCCTTCGCCGGCCAATTATTCGGTCCCGGCCAGCCGCTCGACGCGACAAAATATTACATCATCATTCCCGATGCCCTTGGTCACGGCGCCAGCGCCAAGCCGTCCGACGGGCTTAAAACCAAATTTCCGCAATACGATTATGCCGACATGGTTGATGCCCAAACCGGCTGCTGTCCGAAGGACTCGGCATCCATCATGTACGGTTGATCATCGGCAATTCGATGGGCGGAATGCATGCTTGGCTCTGGGGCGAGCGATATGCGGATTATATGGACGCGCTGGTGCCCATGGCCTCGCAGCCGACCGCGATGGCGAGCCGAAATTGGATGCTGCGACGGATGATGCTTGAGATCATCCGCAACGATCCCGATTACAATAGTGGCAACTACACGACGCAACCGCGATCGCTTAAGCTTGCGGCCGTGTTCTTCGGGATCGCTACTGCCGGCGGCACGTTAAATTACCAAAATCTCGCGCCCACCCATCAATTGGCCGACAAGCTGGTTGATGATCGCCTGGCGGCGCCAATGACAGCCGACACCAATGACTTTTTATTACAATGGGGTTCATCCGCGGATTACGACGCTTCGCCCGGACTCGATAAAATTCAGGCATCGGTATTGGCGATCAATGCCGCCGATGACGAGCGCAACCCGCCCGAAACCGGCGTCACCGAAGCGGCAATGAAATCGGTCAAGGATGGCAGGCTCTTTGTGATCCCGGCGAGCACGCAGACTAGCGGTCATTCCACCACAGCCAACGCAAAATTCTACGTTCAGCAACTTCAGGAATTACTGCGAACAGCGCCGCAGCGTGGGATGTAATTTCGACGCGCAGCAGCTATTGCGATGCCGCCGCCGCCGTCTTGAGTTCGATCGGGCGTTAAGCCTTTGCCCGGCCCCGGGCGGTAAATCGGCCAGCTTGTCACTTTCCAATGATGTTTCCTATTCTGTAACATTGCTTGATCTCGGCATACGCCTGCGATCGGGAGAATTGGCTATGCGTGTCGACCGCGGAATCGACTTGCGAACAGTTGTTGGCGTCGTCGCATTGATCTTGTGCTCGTTTACAACGCCCAACGCGGCGCGGGCTGAGGATAAGACCTATGTCATGAAGCTTGGCACTGCCACGATCAATGAATCGCAGCACGAGTGGTGCAAGCGGTTTGTCGCTATGGTCGAAAAGGACTCCGGCGGCAGAATTAAAGGCGAGATTTATCCGGCAAGCCAGCTGGGAGCGATTCCGCGGCAGCTCGAAGGCGTGCAGTTCGGCGCGATTCAGGGCTATGTCGGACCGCCCGAGTTTTTGGCTGGGATCGACGAACGCTATGAAGTGTTGTCCGCTCCTGGACTCGTTGCCGACTTTGCGCATGAAGTTCGCATTGTGAAGGACCCCGAGCTGCAGAAGCTGATGCTCGGGTTTGGCGCCGACAAGGGGATTCACGGCGCCGCTTTATTCATCGCGCAGCCGTCCTTGGTCATTGCACGTGCGCCGATCGCTCACCTCGCCGACTTCACCGGCAAGAAGCTCCGGGTGTTCGCCGCTGACATGCAGCAGGAGATGATCAAATCGCTAGGTTCGTCGCCCGTGGCGATGACACTGGGCGATGTCCTGCCGGCAATTCAGCAGGGTGCGATCGACGGCTCGGTCTTGGCCATGACGGTGATAACGACGATGCATTTTTGGGACGCCGCCAAATATGTAACCGAGATCGATCAACCGTTTATTTTCTCGATGGCTTTTCTCAGCAAGAAATGGTTTGACGCGTTGCCTGCGGATTTGCAGACGATCGTAGACGCTGACGCCGCCAAGGCCGCCATCGAGGTCAATCCTTGGCAAGTCGAGTTCTTTAACAAAGCGCGCCAGACCTGGGCGGAACACGGCGAACTCATCCGACTGCCGGAGAATGAGCAATCCCAATTGATCAAGTCGGTCACCGCAGTCGGCGCCGCGGTCGCAAAACGCAAGCCCAGCCTCGAACAAGCCTACGACGTCTTCGCGGCGGCGGCGAAGCGAACCAAATAATGCGGTAGGCGGTTCTCTAGCAAAGTGGGAACGAACTAGAGCCCTAACGCGGCGCCTGATCGGACGACTCCGCTCTTGGCCTCGCTCTCTGGCGCGGCAATGCCGGGAGGACGCCAGACCCACAACATGGCGGCAAACACGATGTACAGCGCGATCGCGCCGAGCGGCATGAACCC
>CATPBC010000152.1 GCA_955652195.1 uncultured Xanthobacteraceae bacterium
ACCATACGCCGTTGCCTTTGTGCACGCTTGTTCAAGCAAACGTGCGGATAGATCGACTCCTAGCACGCGCCCATTCGGCCCAACGGCTTGGGCTGCCGGCAACGCCGAGGCTCCGGTCCCGCAGCCGACATCGAGCACGTTGGCGCCGGCAGACAAGCCGAGATGAATGACGGTGTGCCTGCCAATTCGCTTCCAGAACGTCAGCGGCTCGTCGTCAAAATGATCAGCGGCGGCGTCATAAGTCGCGGCCGCCTTGGCTTTTGCTTGCTGCAAGGGATCGTTCACGTCGGCCTCATCAATTTTATTTGCGAGGGCCGCAGAATTCGGCGAGGACAGCACACGTCGCTGGTGGCGCTATCCCTCTCAATTTTTTGGACGCCGTTATCGCCTTCCAGGGCGTAGTCCAAAAGGGGCGAAGGGTGGCGGAGAGGGAGGGATTCGAACCCCCGATACGGTTGCCCGTATGCCGCATTTCGAGTGCGGTGCATTCAACCGCTCTGCCACCTCTCCGAAGAGTGCAAAGAACTCGCGGTCTAACCCGTATTTAGCGGCGGCAGCGCAGCGAAACAAGACTTTACGCCCAATCGCATTGCTGGGGTCGCGCTGAGCTGCCGTCGACCGGTTACAGCTCGCGGCCGAGCTTGCGATCGAGCGAATACGGCCCGCCGCCGCGCAAGGCGATGGCGAAGCAGACCAGACCCCAGAGCAGCACGTATTCGTAGCCGCGGCGCATCCAGCCGAAGCCGTTACCCCAGTAAGCGATGGTGATGCACAACATCTCGATCGCGGCGGCCGCAGCAAATATACGGGTGAAGAGACCGAGGATCAGGGAAATGCCGGCGAATGTCTCGATGCAGGCTGAAGCCCAGTAAAAGAAGACCGGCGGCGTAAAGCCGAGATCGGCAAAGGCTTTGAGGAACGCATCGCTTGGCAAGCTCAAGAGCTTGGGATAGCCATGGATCAGAAGATTCCAGCCGACGGCAACGCGAATGATCAGCCACGATAATGGAATGGCGGCGTCATAGAACGGCTGCAGGAACGGCAGGATAGGTTTCGGTTCGGTCTTTGCTTGGGCCATTTGTCCCCTCCCGGAAATTTTTTGTTACTCAGGTGTTGTCCAAAGTATCAGCAGTTGACGAGACTATGAAGCTCATTTGATCGGCACCACCAGCGAATAGCGCTCATCGGCGGCGAGGCATTGCGCCTCCGGCAGACCGAGCACCTTACGCACGATGTTGGTGCCGAGCGCCAGTGAGACCATTTTGTAGTAAGCGTGCCGGCGGCTCATGCCTTCGCGGCCCATGCCGCAATCCGATGAGATCACCAACCGCTCCGGTGCAATGAATTTCAGCGCCGCGCGAATCTGCGCCGCAACTTCGTCCGGACTCTCGACCTGCAGCGTGTGATGATCGATGACGCCGATCGCGATTTTCTTCTCCGTGATCGTTTTGCCGATCGCTTCGAGATCCATGCCGCCGGAACTCGATGATTCAAACGTGATCACGTCGGCGGCGACCGTGTTGTAGGTCTCGAGCGCCGGCTTGTAGCTTTGCACCTGCGCGAACATGCGCTGCTGCGAAGGATTGCCCCAGCACGAATGCGCCCAGACTTCCGTCTTGGCGCGCAGCCCTTTGACGGTGCGATTGAAGACTTCGACCATGAGCTGCGGCGTGATCACCTTGTCCTGGATCTTGCGCACCGCGATCAGATGAATCTGCGGCTCCTCGATCTGGATGATCGGACAGCCCGCGTCGGCGAGCTCGTGATATTCCTCGTTGAACGCGTCGGCGATCGCGAACATGCGCTCCGGCACGCTCTTGTAATGACGATCCTGCAACGCGAAGGCAACGATCTCGGCAGAGACCGCGCCGAACTTGACCGGCCGCGTAGTGAAGCGCTGCGCCGCTTTCCACATCGCGGTGTATTGCAGATTGCCGCGGCCCACCGGTCCGGTGATCACCGGCATCACCCGGGATTCGAGATAATCGTGCAAAATATGGCCGCGCGGAAACCAAATGCCGCCGCGGCCAGACGGCGTCGCCACCGGATGCTGGGCATCGAGGCCGCTCATGTGGTTCGGCGGGTAAGCGGTCCAGCTCTGACCGCCGACGTCATCGTCGAAGCGGCAGTCGCCGTCGGTGAGGATATCCAGCCCGGCGAGCTCCTGATCGCGCAAATAGCAGGTCACTGCGTCTTCGTATTGCTCGCGAAACCGGCGGCTCACCATCGCCTCGAGAAAATGACGGGTGCCGAGATTCTCGATGTACCAGCTTGGCCGCGGCAGCGAGCCGGTGATGGTCGTCGGCAGTCTGATATTTTTGGTGGCCCGGTACATGCTCGCCTCCCCAAACGCTTCGCTTACGCCGCGGCTTTGCCGTCGGCCGCTCGTGCTGCGGCTTGCAATTTAGCAGCCCGCATCGGCCGATGATAAGCGCTGATGGGCATCATTGGGTATTCGTCGCGTTGTGCGATTCAAGTCCCGGTAAATACCGGCTTGCGCTTTTCCATAAACGCGGTGCGGCCTTCGGTGTAATCACGGCTGGAGAAGCATTGCTCGACCAGCTCAGTGGAACGCGCCAGGTTGCGCTTGGACTCGTCCTTGAGAATCTCGCCGACCGTGAATTTCACCGCCTTAATCGTCAGCGGCGCGTTGGCGCAGATCATGTCGGTAATGCTTTTGACGTAGGTTTGGAGTTCCGCGGCTGGTACGACCCGGTTCACCAAGCCCATGGCGAGCGCTTCATTGGCGTCGAACTGGCGTGCGGTGTAGAAAATCTCTTTGGCAAAGGCCGGCCCGACAATATCGACCAGCCGCTTAAGGCCGTTATGGCCATAGCCCACGCCGAGCTTAGCCGCCGGTACGGCGAATCGGGAATTGTCCGAACAAATGCGCAGGTCGCAGCAGGTGGCCAGCCCGAGGCCGCCGCCGATGCAATAGCCGCTGATCATGGCGATCGTCGGCTTGGGAAAGTCCGCGATGCTCGAATAGGCCGCGTCGGATTTCAAATTGTAGGCACGCTGTGCTTCGAGCGTAGCGCGCTCGCTCGCGAATTTCGAAACGTCGGCGCCGGAGACGAAGGCCTTGCCGCCGGCGCCGGTCAGCACCACAACGCGGACTTCGCTATCGGCGGCGAAGCCGTCGAGAATGCGCTTGGTCGCCTCCCACATTTCCAGCGATACCGCATTATGCCGCTCGGGATTGTTGAAGGTGACGATCCCGACG
>CATPBC010000153.1 GCA_955652195.1 uncultured Xanthobacteraceae bacterium
ATCGCCGCGAGCGCGGCCTCGGCGGCGGTCACCGCCTCCGGCGTGCCGACATGCATCCACACACCGTCGAGCGGCAAGCCGAACAATCGGCCGGCAGCCGCGGCGCGATCGAACAAGCGGGTTAGCGGGAACGCGGCTTGGGGGGCGTCCACGAACAAGGCGGGCGATAGCACCGCCGCACCGGCATAGATGAGCGGGGCGATCTCGTCCGCCGCGACGCGCCGCCGCAGTTGGCCGTCGGTCAGCATCGTGTAGTCGCCGCGACCTTCATAACCGAGGCTGCCTGTCGTTGGCGCCAGCAACAAGAGCGCGTCCATCGATATTGCATCGAAGCCGTCGGCAAGTCGGGCGAAATTTGGTTTGTCGCCGTCAAGCCATAGCGTGTCGGAATTGACCAGAAAGAATGGCGCATCGCCAAGCTGCGGCAGCGCCTTGGCAATGCCGCCGCCCGTGCCAAGAAGGGCATCGCGTTCATCGGAGATGATGATGCGCGGGCGTTGCCGCGAGGCGAGATGCCGTTCAAGCGCATCGGCGAGATGATGCACATTAACCACTGCGCGCTCGACCCCAGCGTCGGCCAGCCGGTCGAGACCATAATCGATCAGCGACTTGCCGGCGACGGCGACCAGTGGCTTTGGCACATGACCGTTGTAGGGCCGCATCCGCGTTCCGAGTCCCGCTGCCAATACAATCGCGCTCTTCGGTATCATCGCGCCGCCCCAGCCTGCCCGCACCCGAATCGTCACATCATAACCCATCCGGAGGCGGCACATTTGTGGCGTACCACGCTCGCAGCGGCGCGAGCGCCGGATGCGCCAGCGAACGCTGCAGGTACGTCCACAACCGGGGCATGTGCCGCAGATATTGCGGCTTGCCATCGCGCCGCTGCAGCCGGGCGAAGATTCCCAGTATCTTGGTCGCGCGTTGCGCCGCCAATGTGGCGTAAAGGAGCGTGAAGCCGCTGGTATCGAAGCTGCCGTCGTGCGCCAGCTGCATGCGCACGTAGCGGCCAAGCAAATTCATTTCCATGTTTTCCGGAATATCGATACGCGCGTCCTGAAGAAGTGAAGCGACGTCATAGGCCGCCGGTCCGATCAGCGCATCCTGAAAGTCAACGAGGCCGATTCGCGCGATGCCGTCGCGCTGCGGCAGCCAATGCAAATTGGGCGAATGATAGTCACGCAATACCCAGGTCGCCGGCGCTTCGATTGCAGGTTCGAGCGCGCTGCGCCAAAGCGCGACGAACTCGGCGCGCGCCGCGTCGCCCACGGCCGCGCCGGCCGTGATCAGATACCAGTCGAGCAGCAGCTCGGCTTCGATCAAAAGAGCATCGATATCGTAGCGTGGCAGACGGTAGTCGAGTTCGGCCGTGACCGGCAGCCGGGTTGGCAGATCGCGCACATGCAGCGATGCCAAAAGATCGATGGCGGCGGCGTAACGCGCTTCGACTGGCGCCGGCGGATCGCCCGCGACGATGCGTTCATCGCCCAGATCCTCCATCAGGATCAGACCGCGATCGAGATCGGCGTGCAGGATTTCGGGGGCAGACAGATCGAGCCGGCGCAGTGCGGCTGCAAGCGCGATATATGGCACGACGTCTTCAGCGAGATGGGCGATGGCGCTGTATGGCCTGCCGTCCCGGACCGGCGGACCATCGGGGCGGCGTGGTGCGTTCATGAGAACGGCGGTTCGGTTGTCCAATGGGAGGCGCTCAAAGATGCGTATCGAAGCGTCGCCTTGCATGCGCCGTCGTTGCACTTCGCCGAAACCGGCCTCGTTAAGAAAGGCGCGCACCAAAGAGACGCGTTCGGCGCGCGGCGCAAACGCGCCATAACCGGTGTAGCGGACGTGGCGAACATTGGGCCCGAGGCCGGGCGCCAGCGTGAAAGCAATGTCAAGGCGATCTGGAGGTAGCGATCCGCCGGCCCGATCCGGCCATTCCATCAGAACGACAGCGCCCTCCGGCAGGTCCTCGAAACCGAGCTCGGCGAGCTCGGCAGCGCTGGTTAGCCGATATAGATCGGCGTGAACGACGCTAAAGCGCGGCAGTTCGTAGCTTTGCACCAAAGTGAAAGTCGGGCTTGGCACCTCGATGGCCTCGTCGCCGGCGAGATGGCGAATGAGCGCGCGGGCGAAAGTAGTTTTGCCGGCGCCGAGATCGCCGGATAGCGTTATGAGATCGCCGGGTTCGAGCGCGCCAGCGATGTCGGTGGCGAAGCGCTGCGTCGCCTCCTCGTCCGGCAAGATCACGCTAAAGCTTGCGCCGCCCGGCGCCGTCAGAAGCATCTGGGTTTTGTCACTCCGCCGCGGTCAGGTTGGCGGTTTCGGCGAGAGGAAAGGTACATGTGACGGTGGTGCCTTGTCCCACAGCAGAATCGATCGTCACCTCGCCGCCGTGTAATTCTACAAACGAACGGACCAGGGAAAGACCGATTCCGGGGCCGCGATGCTGCGAGCCGAGCGCATGGGTTTCGAACCAGTCGAACACCTTTTTCAGCATATCCGGCGGGATACCGGGACCCGTGTCGGTCACCGAGAAGACAACCGCATCGGGCCGGCGTTCCGCACGCAGCGTGACGATTGATCCGGGCGGAGAAAAGCTCAAGGCGTTCGCCAAAAGATTGAAGAGAATCTGGCGCAGCCGCAGCTTGTCCGCGATAAAGCTGCCGATGTTTCTCGGCGCGCTGATGTCGAGCGTAACGCCTCCGCTCACCATGCGATCTTGCACACCCTCGGCGGCCGCCATCATTGTCGCGCGAATGTCGACCGCACTTAGATCAAGCTGCATACGCCCGGCATCGATTGTCGCCAGATCGAGAATATTGTTGATCAAAGCCAACAGCGTATTGGTGGAAACGGTAATGTAGTCGAGATATTCGCGCTGCTTGTCGGTCAACGGACCGGTTCCCGGATCGCCGAGCAGATGAACGAAGCCGATAATGTTGGTGAGCGGCGAGCGTAGTTCGTAGGAGACGTGATGGACGAAATCGACTTTGATCTTGTCGGCGTCTTCGAGCGCTTCGTTGCGCTCGCGCAGCGCGCGCTCGACGTTGACTGAATCGCTGACATCGTGAAACGTCACCAACGTGGCGCCGTCGGGAAGCGGCACGCTTGCGCAGTCGATGACGCTGCCGTCGCGCCGTTCGATGCGGCCCAGCGTCGCCTCGCGGCTGTCGATCGCCGTGACCGCGTC
>CATPBC010000154.1 GCA_955652195.1 uncultured Xanthobacteraceae bacterium
CATCGTGCAGGCGCACGAGATAAGGCAGAATTTCGCCCTTGTGACCAGCATCGAGCGAGGCGAGCGGCTCATCGAGCAGCAACAGCCGCGGCCGCATCAGGAAGGCGCGGCCAATGGCGACGCGCTGGCGTTCGCCGCCGGAGAGCATCCGCGGCCGGCGATGGAGCAGATGCGCAATGCCGAGCAGAGCGACGATGCGCTCGAATTCGCCCGTGTCGCGCGGCCGCCGGCTCATGCGCCGCCCATAATCGAGATTTTGCCGCACGCTAAAATGCGGGAACAGCCGGCCTTCTTGAAACACGTAGCCGATGCAGCGCCGATGCGGCGGCAGATCAATGCGCTTGTCTGCTTCGAACAAGATGGTGTCATCGAGCGTGATGAAGCCGCGATCCGGTGTCAGCAAGCCGGCGATCATATTGACCAGCGAGGTTTTCCCGGCTCCCGACGGTCCGAACAATGCAGTAGCGCCGCCGGCGGCCTTAAATCGCACGGCGAGCTGCAAAGCGCCGAGCTGTTTTTCCACGTCGACCGCCAGCACGATCATTCCCCATGAAAACGCGTGGTCGCGCGCCGGCCGAGCCATTCGGCGGCGATCAGCGCGGCGAGCGACAGCACGATCGCAACCAGCACCAGCCGGCCTGCTGCTGCGTCGCCCTGGGGAATTTGCAGGAACGTGTAGATCGCAGCCGAAATCGTTTGCGTCTCGCCCGGAATGTTGGAGACGAATGTGATGGTGGCGCCAAACTCGCCAAGCGCGCGGGCAAAACACAACAGCACGCCGGCGATGATGCCGGGGAGCGCGAGCGGCAGCGTAACGGTAAAGAACACCAGGACTGCATTGGCGCCCAAAGTCGCGGCCACGTGTTCAAGCCGCCGGTCGATTGTCTCGAGCGCGAGCCGGATTGGCCGCACCAGCAGCGGAAATCCCATAACGCCCGACGCGAGCGCCGCGCCAGTCCAGCGGAAGGCGAAGACGATGCCGAAATGATCGTAGAGAAAGGCGCCGACCGGTCCCTTGCGGCCAAACCAGATGAGCAGGAGGTAACCTGTGACAACCGGCGGCAGAACCAGAGGCAAATGAACAATACCGTCCAGCACTGTCTTGCCCCAGAACTTGCCGCGCGCCAACAGCCAGCCGATCGCTATGCCGAACGGCAGCGCCCATGCGGTCGCGACCACCGCAATGCGCAGCGACAATTCGACCGCGGTCCATTCGCTGGGGGAAAGTTCAAGCATCGCTAGTGTCCTGATTCCGAAGTTCGCACGCTTTGTCGGCACGCCCTCATGCGAACTTCGGAATCAAAGGGACACTACCAAATATATAATCCTAGTGCGGTTTTTGGATTTGAAGTTCCTATGAGAGCTCCCGACTGAACTGTAGGAACTTCAAATCCGCCGCACTAGCGCCGCTCACGAACTTGGCTTGATCAGAAAGCTAAAGCCAAAGCGCTCGAAGATCGATCGCGCCGCCGCAGAGCGAAGGAAATCAAGATAAAACTTCGCCGCGGGCTTCGCGCCGACGGTCGCCGCCGCGGGATAGACAATCGGGTCATGCGAATCGTCGGGAAACACGCCGATGATTTTCACCGCCGGCTCGACCTTGGCGTCGGTCGCATAGACGATGCCAAGCGGCGCCTCGCCGTGCGCGACCAGGATCAGCGCGGCGCGCACATTGCCGACCATCGCCAGCTTCGGCGCGGCGGCGTCCCATAGTCCGAGTTTCTGCAAAGCGGCCTTGGCATAGAGTCCGACGGGCACGGCGCGCACATCACCTGTTGCAATCCGGCCGTCGCCGGCGAGCTTGGCGAGGTCGAGGCCAGGACCGATCGTCACATCGCTGACCTTGGATTCTTTTGCGGCGATCAGAACGAGCTTGTTGCCGAGCAAATTGATGCGCGTGGAGTCGTCGATCAATTTGCGCTCTGAACCGTAATCCATCCATTGCTGATCGGCGGAAATATAAACGTCCGCCGGCGCGCCCTGTTCGATCTGCTTCATTAACGCCGAGCTCGCGTCATAGCTGGCGACGACATTGATTCCGCTTTGCTTGGCGACCGCCGCGTCGACCTCATCGAGCGCATTCTTCATCGAGGCGGCGGCGAAGACTAAGATGGATTTGTCTGTCGATTTTTGTTGCTCCTTCTCTTGCGCCCGCGCGGCAAACGGCGGCAAGGCGGCGAGTACTAACGCGGCGGCAAGTGCCGCAACAAACTTGCTTACCTGTGACATGACGGTCTCCAAATGCAAATTGCACACGCAACAACGCGCGCCATCACGCGAACGCTGGCAAGGATTGCGGCGCTTGCGGGAACCGTCGTTCCAGGCTGTGATCCGGCGCGCGCACGGCGCGCCGTCGGCCGCGAAGCGATGATAGTGCCGCCGGCTGGAACGGACAAGCGACGGCCAAATCCGGCAGCCGGCCTCTTTCCACTGCGGCGGACGCTGCTATGTTGCCGGCGAATGTTCGGAAGCATGCGGTGAGGCGAAAGCAGTGAGCCAAGAGCAGTGAGCCAAGAGCGGACAATCAAGCCGATCGAAGGCGAGTACGACTACATCATCGTCGGCGCAGGCTCGGCCGGCTGCCTGCTTGCCAACCGGCTGTCCGCCGATCCCGGAAAGCGCGTGCTCATCCTCGAAGCCGGCGGCAATGACAATTGGATCTGGTTGCACATTCCGGTCGGCTATCTGTTCGCGATAGGCAATCCGCGCTCAGACTGGTGTTTCAAGACCGAGCCGGAGCCGGGATTAAACGGCCGCAGCCTCAATTATCCGCGCGGCAAGGTGATCGGCGGCTCATCGGCGATCAACGCCATGATCTATATGCGCGGCCAAGCGGCGGACTATGACCACTGGCGGCAGCTCGGTTTGGCCGGCTGGGCCTGGGATGACGTGCTGCCGTTCTTCAGGCGCCACGAAAATCATTTCATGGGCGAAAGCGCGGCCCATGCCAGTGGCGGCGAATGGCACATCGAGGCACCGCGGGTGCGCTGGGATCTGTTGGATGCGTTCCGCGCCGCCGCCGAACAGGCTGGCATCAAATCCATTGCCGATTTCAATTGCGGCGACAACGAAGGCTGCTGCGTCTTCCACGTCAATCAGAAGCGCGGCCGGCGCGTGTCGACGGCGCGCGCATTTCTCAAGCCGGCACTCAAGCGCCCCAATCTGCGGCTCGAGACCGGCTGCCTGGTCGACGGCCTAGTCTTCGACGGCCGGCGCGCCGTCGGCGTGCGCTGGCGGCAGAGTGGCGAAAAGACCGGCGGCATGCGCAGCGCACGCTGCCGTGGCGAGGTCGTGCTCGCCGCCGGCGCGATCGGTTCGCCGCAGATCCTGATGCTGTCCGGCATCGGACCGGCCGAGCATTTGCGCCAACACGGCATCGAGGTTCTGCTCGATCGCGCGGGCGTCGGCGCCAACCTGCAGGATCATCTGCAACTGCGCATGATCTATAAAGTTCAGGGCATCGCCACGCTCAACGAACGCTATCATGCACCGCTCGGCTTTCCCCGCATGCTGGCCGAATACGCGCTGTTGCGGCGCGGTCCGTTGACGATGGCGCCGTCACAGCTTGGCTTGTTCACCCGTTCCGATCGCGATCAGGCGCGCGCCAATCTGCA
>CATPBC010000155.1 GCA_955652195.1 uncultured Xanthobacteraceae bacterium
ATTTCGACGTCATGGTGATGGAGAACATGTTCGGTGACATTCTTTCCGATCTCACTGCCGGGCTCATTGGCGGCATGGGCATGGCGCCGTCGGCCGACATCGGCGACACCCATGCGGTATTTCAGCCCTGCCACGGCACCGCCCCGGACATCATGGGCAAGGGCCTTGCCAATCCTACCGCGATGATCCTGTCGGCGGCGCTGATGCTCGACTGGCTCGCGGCGACAAGCAATGACCATGCACCGGCCAATACCGCGGCAGAACGCATCGAAGCGGCGGTCGACCGCGCTTTTGCCCCGACGGCCTAAAACCTTGCGAATTTGGCGGCCGCGATGGCACCGCCGCGGTCGCCAAGGCGGTCTTGGCGGCGCTGTAGAAAATGCGTCCTGCCCCGCCCCGCGGGGGTGGAAGGATTGTTAACGCCTAGAGGTGATTGCCCATGAATCTGCCCACCGGTTCCGTGGGCAGAATTGTGGTTGACCGCAGCCCAACAGCTTGGTTCGCTAGCCGCATTGCGCCAGCAGAAAAAAGGCGCGAGCGAGGAAATCTCCGGGGACCGGACTGACTGGCCGGGCACCACGCGACGACGTTGGGCGATGAACGCGCAGCAGTTACTGCAGGAAATTGCCGATTACTGCCGGCGTACCGGACTGGCCGAATCTACTTTCGGCCGGCGCGCGGTCAACGACGGCAAGCTGACGGCGCGGCTGCGCAACGGCGGCCGCATCACCACCGATACGCTCGACCGTATCCAAGGCTTCATGGCGGCGCATCCGGCGCAGGGCGAGCGCCCCGCGATCATCGAGCGCACCCGCGAGACCCGCGTGGCTTCGTCTGCGCCGCCGGCCTCGGCACCGCCGAAATCCGGCGACCCGCAGCGCAATTTCCGCTTCTTCGACAATCGGCAAAAGTATCTGCTCTTCGTCAATACTTGCAGCGAAAAATGGGAGGTCGCCCACCGGGTCTCGGAAGAGCTCGCCCATCTGCATCCGCGGCCGCCGGCGGTGCGCGTCTTCGATGCCGGCGTCGGCGACGGCACGGTGCTGGTGCGGGTCATGCGCGCGATGCACGACCGCTTCCCACACATGCCGTTCTACACCGTCGGCAAGGAAATCAGTCTCGAAGATGTTCGGCTGACGCTGCAAAAAATGTCGGACCGCTTCTTCGAACATCCGGCGAGCGTCCTGGTGCTGACCAATCTCGCTTATGCCGACGCGCCGTGGCTGGCGGTCAAATCGGTCAACGCCGCATCGAGCCTGGTTTGGCACGAGCTGCCGCTCATCGGCAATTCGGCGCATCAGTTCGAGAAACAGATCATCAGTCTTGAATCGTTTCTCGCCGACAATTGGAAAGCCACCGTCAGCGCGCGCACCGGCAATCCGATCTACGAACGCCCGGTCGTGCTCGTCATCTATCGCGAGGATCACCGTTTTCTGCTCGACCCGATCATTCCCAAGCCCGGCGGCACGCAGGCCAACTACGACCTGGTGATCGCCTCGCAACCCTATCGTGCGCGCTCCCCGCTCGAATTCAAGGCCAAGCGGGTGATCGCGCCGCTCGCACGTGCGCTCGGCCACGGCGGGCGGTTGGTTGCCATCCAGTCGCACGGCCACGATCCTGGGATGGAAATCATTCAGAAGGTCTGGCCCGACGACAATCCGTTCATCCATAACCGCCATCAAATTCTCAAAGCGGTCAAACATGAACTGGGTTCGGCCGGCCGCGATCTCAATTTCAATGCCTATGCCGACAATCGCGCGCTGTTCCGCTACGTCATGCACACGCTGCCGTCGGAAATTTCGGAATCCATCGGCACGTCCACCCTGTTCGCCGCCTGGAATGCCGCGATCTATGTGGCGCAGGTGGAGGATGACAGGCTGGCCGAGGTCGGCAACCGCTATATCGACGCCACCCGTTCGGTGCTGCGCGAGCGCGGCGGCCTGTGGTTCTTCGACGAATCTTACGTGATCTCGCGGCGGCGACAGTAGCGAGTGCCATCAATTCGCAATCCCCTCCCCGCTTGTCCCGCGCGCAGCGCAGCATGAAATGGTGCGCTGCAGGCCCGGGACCGTTACGAATGCCGAGTCTGTTACGATCCCGGATCATGCTCTACAATAGCGCATGCTGTTCGTCGTCCACGCGCTTGACAAGAAAGACATTCTGCCGACCCGCGCCAAGCATTATCGCGATCACCGCATCCATCTCGACCGCGCGGAAGAGCACGCGGTTGACGTGATCACGGCGGGCACGCTCGTCGCCGACGATGGCGAAACGCCGGTCGGCAGCATTTTTGTCATCGACGCCGTGGATCGCGCCGCAGTCGATGCTTTCACGCGCAGCGATCCTTATCATCTCAATGGCGTGTGGGAGCGCGTCGCCATCCACCGCTACAATAAAAAGCGCGGCACGCCGATCCCAAGTAGGCGCTAAACGTCCTCCCCCGTTATCACGCGGGAGGATGTTCAGCTCCCCGCTTTCTCCCGCAACCCCATACGTTCAAGCCGCCCAATCACCTCGTCGATGAAATACGGTAGCTCGTCGAGATAATTGACCAGCGAAATGGCGATGCCGGTGAGCCCAGCTTTGCTCAGATCGGCGATCTGCGCCGCGACATGATCGGGATCGCCGATAATCGGCAGTCCGCCCATGCCTTGCGCATATTGGCTGCGCTGCGTCAGATATTCCTGCATCGGCACGGTCTGCGGAGAAATGTTTTTGAGCGCCAAGATACCGTCGACCGCCGACCAGTCGGCGCGCTCGACGATGCAGTGGTGGAAATAGTCTTCGGCTTCTTTCCTAGTGGGCCGGCAGGTGACGACGCCAACCGTGTAGCAGCCGATTTCGTACCCTTGCGCACGCGCGGCGTCCTTGACACGGCGCACGCGCGCCGCGGATTCCTCAAGCGAGGTGCGCGAGGCCTGCAGGAAAAACGCATCGCAATTCGTCACGGCGAAAGCCTGGCCGGTCGGCGAAGCGCCGGCATTCATGATCACCGGCCGCGTGCCGCCATAGGGCTTCGGCTTGCCGCGAATGCCCTTCATATTGAGATATCTGCCCTGAAAGTCGAAATCGTCGCGATCGGACCAGATCATCTTGATGACATCGATCCATTCTTGGGCATATTCGTAACGCGCTTGATGCGCGCGCTGCTCGACGCCGAACATGTCGAACTCGCCTTCGTTCCAGCCGACGACGATGTTGAGCCCAAAGCGGCCTTCGCCGATATGATCGGCCGTGACCATCTCCTTCGCTGCGACCACGGGATTGAAGATCGGCGCGTGCACGGTGCCGAACACGGTGATGCGCTTGGTGAGCGCGAGAAGTCCGGTGGCCCAGGTGATCGTCTCGAGCGTCGTGCCCTGGTAATCGGTCTCGCCGCCATAGCCTTTCCAGCGGCCGATCGGCAGCAAAAAGTCGATGCCGGCTTGGTCGGCCATCAGCGCCAATCGCTTGTTGTCCGGCCAGCTGCCCGACCAGCGCTCGGGAACGAGCGTCACCGCCCGGCCGGAGGAGCAATTGACGCCGAACAAGCCGATCTGCAGCTTGTTGTTGCCGTGCATGGCGCGGCGCGCATTCAATGAAGGCGAAGGAGCGTGCACGCGTGGGCCTCTCGCGGTTGGTGTCCGTTATAGCCGAAAACTTTAAGTGAGGGATTCCTGCTCCGGCCGGCGGCCGCGGCACGTCGGGGGAATTGACTCAAGGGCTGTTATACCGGTCAATCAAGATCCTTCGGGAGGAAAACATGAATAAGCCCAGGTCCCTCTTTGCCGCAGCATTCGCTGCTGCTTTTTGCGCTGCATTCGTGTTCACCGCGGCTTCCGCGCGTGCCGCCGAGACCGTCAAGATCGGCGTCATTTATCCGCTCACCGGCAATGCGGCGAGCGCGGGACAATCAGCCAAGGACGCGGTCGACCTCGGCGCCGAAATCGTCAACACTGCGCATCCCGAACTAAAAACGCTGCCGCTCGGCGCGACGGCCGGGCTGCCCAATCTCGGCGGCGCCAAGATCGAGCTCGATTCGGCCGATCATCAAGGCAACCCACAAGTCGGGCAGCAACAGACGCTGCGCCTGATCACGCAGGACCACGTTGTTGCGATGCTCGGCTCGTACCACTCTTCGGTGTCGCTGGTGGCGAGCGCGGTGGCCGAGCGGCAGGGCATTCCCTATCTCGTCGCCGACTCCGTGGCATCGAACATAACCGGCCGCGGTTTTAAATGGACCTTCCGCTCTGGGCCGATCGCGCCCGATTTTGCCAAGGCCTATACCGAATTTCTCACCGACCTGAAGAAGTCGGGCAGGAAGATCAACAATATCGCCATCGTCAACGAGAATACCGATTACGGCACCTCGGTCGCCGCCAGCATTCAGGAGGCCGCCAAGGCCGCCAATATCACGGTGGCGGCGCAAATCCCATACAACGCCAACAGCTCCGACGTTTCCGCGCAAGTCATCCAGCTCAAGACGCTGCAGCCGGATGCTGTCATCTTCATCAGTTATACCGCCGACACGATCCTCTATTTCAAGACAATGAAAAATCTAGACTACTTGCCGCCGATCATCATCGGCGACGATGCCGGCTTTTCCGATCCGACCTTCATTCCGAACGCCGGCGACCTGGCGCAGGGGGCGATCAACCGCAGCGCCTTCGATATCGGCAAGCCCGGCGGCAACAGCTACATCGTCAATCAGATGTTCAAGGCCAAATACGGCCGTGATCTCGACGACACCAGTGCGCGCTGGATGGAGGGCTTCTTCGTGCTTGCCGATGCGATCAACCGCGCCGGCTCGACCGAGCCCGACAAGATTCAGGCGGCGCTAAAAGCGACCGACCTCAAGCCCGATCAACTCATGATCGGCTATCATGGCGTGAAGTTCGACGACACCGGACAGAACGTTTTGTCGGCGACTTATCTGATCCAGTTGCAGGGCAAGCAATATGTCTCGGTCTGGCCGGCGAACCTCGCGACCGGCAAGCTCGAATTGCCGATGAAAGGCTGGCGCTGACGATTACGCGTGTCCCCGCTACGTCCGGTAATCGGCTTCCTCGGTCTGGCTTGCACTGCAAGACGTGTCGCAGGGCGCGGAAACTACCTGCCGCCGTCAGCGGAGTAAATGAAGCGATCTTCCGATAAAATCGCTCGACAATGACCAACATCGACATCTTCTCGCCGTTGCGGCTTGGCCCCTTGCAATTGCCCAACCGAGTTGTGATGGCGCCGATGACGCGCAATCGCGCCGGCCGTGGCAATGCGCCCGGTCCGCTCAATGCGACCTATTACGCCCAGCGCGCCAGCGCCGGACTGATCATCAGTGAGGCCACGCAAATATCGCCGCAGGGTCTCGGCTATCCGGGCACGCCGGGCATCCACAGCTCCGAACAGGTCGCCGGCTGGAAAGGCGTGACTGACGCGGTGCACGCGGCCGGCGGGCGCATGTTCCTACAGCTCTGGCATGTCGGGCGGATTTCGCATCCGTCATTGCAGCCCCACGGCGCGCTGCCGGTGGCGCCGTCGGCGATAGCTCCGACCGGCCAGGCGATGACGGCGGACGGCATGAAGCCCTTTGTCACGCCGCGCGCGCTCGAGACATCCGAGATTGCCGGAATCGTCGAGGATTACCGGCACGGCGCGCGCAACGCCCGCGCGGCCGGATTCGATGGCGTCGAACTGCATGGCGCCAACGGCTACCTCATCGATCAGTTTCTGCGCGATGGCGCCAACCGGCGCACCGATCGCTATGGCGGCGATGCGCTAAACCGCGCTCGCTTTCTCATTGAGATCACCGAGGCGGTCGTCGGCGAATGGGGCGCCGAGCGCGTCGGCGTGCGGCTCTCCCCGACCAATCCGTTCAACGATATGCGCGACAGCAATCCGGCCGCGACATTCGCCACCGCGGTCGGCGAACTCAATCGCTTCGGCCTTGCCTATCTGCACGTGGTCGAGCCCGCCGCCAGCGATCCGGTGCCAGCCGGCGAAGTGCCGGACATCCGTTTCTTCCGCAAACATTGGCGCGGCGCGCTGATCGGCAACAAAGGCTACGACCTCGCGCGCGCCAATGCCGTGATCCGCGACGGCTGCGCCGACCTGGTTTCGTTCGCGGTGCTGTTTCTCGCCAACCCCGATTTGCCGATCCGTTTTCGCCGCGGCGGTCCATTCAATCCGCCGGACCGCAAGACGTTTTATGGCGGCGCGGCCGCGGGCTATACCGATTATCCCCCAATCGGCGCTGAATAAGCGATCTTTCGCTGATTTATCAGCGTCTTACATGGAAAACGTAATTCTGTGACTGCGGTCACTTCCGAATGCCAGATCGAGGCTTAGGGTTGTGAGCATGGTTAATGAACGGATCGCGACGGGGAGCACAGCAATGATCGCCACCCTGAAATTTCTAAACCGCATCACCAACGAAGTGTTCGAGTCGCAGATGCAGCGTGCCGCGCAAAGGATTTGCGAACGGCAACAGTATTTCATCCGCCGCGTGGCTTAATGCCCGCGCATGACGACAGAGGAAATAGCCGCTCACACCTCCAACCTCTTCGCCAGATCTTCGAGATCTTTCACCGCAATATCGACCGCAACCGTCGGCGCCGCCTCACCGCGGCCCGGACCATGCTCATTCGGCCGCGC
>CATPBC010000156.1 GCA_955652195.1 uncultured Xanthobacteraceae bacterium
CACCCTCGATCCGGCTGCAAGCGAATTTTTCAGCGGCAGCGCCTACCAATACAAAGGCGAGGGCAAAACCCGCTCGGTCGAGCAGCAGGTCGAATACCTTGCCGAACTCCGTAAGCGCTATCCAATCGTGTCGATCGAAGATGGCATGGCGGAGGACGATTTCGCCGGCTGGAAAAAACTCACGCAAAAAATTGGCGCGCGCTGCCAACTGGTCGGCGACGATATCTTCGTGACCAATGCGGCGCGGCTGTCGGACGGCATAAAAAACGGCATCGGCAACTCGATCCTGATCAAGGTCAATCAGATCGGCACGCTGTCGGAGACGCTCGCCGCCGTCGAAACCGCGCATAAGGCCGGCTACACGGCAGTCATGTCGCATCGCTCGGGGGAGACGGAGGATTCGACCATTGCCGATCTCGCAGTCGCAACCAATTGCGGCCAGATCAAAACCGGCTCTGTGGCGCGCGCGGATCGCACGGCAAAATACAATCAGCTGCTGCGCATCGAGGAGGAACTTGGTGCGCAGGCGGCCTATGCCGGCCGGAGAGCTTTCAAGGCACTGGGTTAAGCGCGATTTCGCGCGCTTGTCCGGGGCCCGCGATCGGCGTTATATCCATCACGGTTCGTCGGGGGTGCACGATGGAACAGACGCTTGAATTAAAGCCGGGCAACCGCCGGCTCGTCGCCGATCGCTTGCGCGATTTCATCGTCACGTCGATCGATAGCGCGGCGCCATCCGACATGCCGTTCACGCATCTCGTGCTTGACCGCGTCTTTCCCGATGACATTTACGCGCTGATGCTCGCCAATATGCCGGAGGTATTGGACTATCGGCCGATGCATGGCCGCAGCCAAGGCCATGACCTCAGCGACGGCACGCACACGCGCGTGAAGATCGATCTATTTCCGGAATATATCCGCCACCTGCCGCCGCAAAAGCGCGCCGTTTGGGACCTGGTGGGACGCGCGCTCTGCTGTCGCGCCGTGAAACAAGCTTTCATACGGCGGCTTGCGGCGCCGCTCGAGCGCCGCTTCGGCGCCCGCTATGCCAAAATCGGCATGTATCCAATTCCGATTTTGACGCGCGACATTCCGGGATACCTGATCACCCCGCACACTGACACGCGATGGAAGGGCATCACGGTCCAGCTTTATCTGCCGGGCGACCACTCGAATACGCATATCGGCACCATTTTCCACGAGAGGCTTTCCGACGGCTCGCTACCCAAGCGCAAACAGATGTCGTTTGCGCCGAATAGCGGCTACGCCTTTGCCGTCGGCACCGACACGTGGCATTCGGCCGATCCAGTGGGCCCTGAAGTGCGCACGCGCGACAGCATCCTGTTGACGTATTTCGTCGATGCCGGCGCGCTGCGCTTCCTGCGCAATCGCGGCAAGCGCTTCGGCAATTTTATCCTCAACGAAGTTCGTAACCGGCTGCCGTGATTCCGCTTTTTGCCGGACTCGTAACTGCAGCGAATAAATTCATACTGGCTCAGCCCCGCGGAGGCGCCGGCATTAATGCCAATTTAAGCGACCCCCTCACATGCTGCGGCAATGGTCACCCGCAAACGCCTGCGCACCTTTCTCAACGCGCTTGTACTCTACGCCTTGGCGGCCTTGCTCATCGGCTATTTCGGCGTCAACGCCTATAACGGCGACCGCGGGCTAAAGGCCAAGGAGGACATCGATCGGCAAATGGCCGCGCTCACCGCCGAGCTCGACCGGCTTCACGCCGAACAGGCGCAGTGGGAAAGACGCATTGCGCTGCTGAAATCGGGCGATCTCGATCCCGACATGCTCGACGAACGTGCGCGTGCGCTCCTCGATTACGCCGATCCGCACGATTTGACTCTCGTGCTCAATAGGGACTCTCAGCCGACAGCCACGCCGAGGCCTTGAAGAGGTCTTGAACGGGCCTTGAACTTGCTGGCGCACGTTCCGAAATGAGCTTCTTCGACAATGATTTGGCCGCCCGGTCACACGCCTGTGGCAGGATACGCCCCCGCTTTTCACCAGGGGGGGAATTCGGCTATGGGATAAGTGCCGCCGGACGTTTTGAGGTAATGATGGCCGTCGCCCAAACCAAGCAATCGGCTCACACTGCGCAAGGCCTGCTTCCCAGCGCGGATCTTGCGGCCAACCAGACTTCCCCGTCGGAATTTTCAAAAGAACAAGAGCTGCAGGCGCTCCGCCAAATGCTCTTGATCCGCCGGTTCGAGGAAAAGGCCGGGCAGATGTACGGCATGGGGCTCATCGGCGGATTCTGCCATCTCTATATCGGCCAAGAAGCCGTCGTCGTGGGCATGAAACTTGCCATGCGCGACAGCGACCAGATGATCACCGGTTACCGCGACCACGGCCATATGCTGGCCTGTGGCATGGATCCGAAGGGCGTGATGGCCGAACTCACCGGACGCCGCGGCGGCTATTCCAGGGGCAAGGGCGGCTCGATGCACATGTTCTCGTTGGAGAAGAAATTCTACGGCGGTCACGGCATCGTCGGCGCGCAGGTGCCGCTCGGCACGGGGCTCGCTTTCGCCAACAAGTACCGCGGCACCAATGACGTCTGCCTGACTTATTTCGGCGACGGAGCAGCGAACCAGGGCCAGGTCTACGAGAGCTTCAACATGGCCGAGCTCTGGAAGCTGCCGGTCGTCTATGTGATCGAAAACAATCGCTATGCGATGGGCACCTCGGTCGAACGCTCCTCCGCGCAACCGGACTTTTCCAAGCGCGGTTCTTCCTTCAACATTCCAGGTTCGCAGGTCGACGGCATGGACGTGCGCGCGGTGAAAGCAGCCGCCGATCAGGCCGTAGCTTGGTGTCGCACTGGCAAGGGGCCAATCATCCTGGAAATGATGACCTACCGTTATCGCGGCCATTCGATGTCCGATCCGGCCAAGTACCGAAGCAAGGAAGAAGTTGACAAAGTCCGTACCGAGCACGATCCGATCGAGCAGGTCCGCAGGCGGCTCCTTGATAAAAAATGGGCGAGCGAAGACGATTTGAAAAAGATCGATGCCGCGGTGCGCACCCTCGTCAACGAGGCGTCGGAATTCGCTACCCACGACGCTGAGCCCGATCCCGCAGAACTTTATACCGACGTTTATCACTGAAGTGCCATTGCCGCGCCCATTGTGAGCCGCCATGCCGACTGAAGTGTTGATGCCCGCGCTGTCGCCGACGATGGAGAAGGGCAATCTGGCCAAATGGCTCAAGAAGGAAGGCGATCCGGTCAAATCGGGCGACGTCATCGCGGAAATCGAAACCGACAAAGCCACCATGGAAGTGGAGGCGGTCGACGAGGGCACGCTCGGCAAGATCCTGGTGCCAGAGGGCACCAATGACGTCGCGGTGAACACGCCGATCGCGATGATCCTCGCCGAGGGCGAAGACGCCGCCGCCTTGAAGGACGGCAAGAAAGCGCCCAGTAAGCAGAGTCAGGCCGAGCAGCCCGCAAGTCAGCAGAAAGGTGCGGATTCTGCGCCACCTGCTGAGAAACCCGAGCCGGCCAAGAAAGCGCAGACGCCGGCGCCGGCGAAAACTGGCACCGCCAAGCCGCCGTCCGCCGACATCACGCCGGAGCCGGAAGTACCCGAAGGCACCGAACTCGTCCCCATGACGATGCGCGAGGCGCTGCGCGACGCCATGGCCGAAGAAATGCGCCGCGACCCAGACGTGTTCGTGATGGGCGAGGAAGTCGCCGAATATCAGGGCGCCTACAAGGTCACGCAGGGGCTGTTGGATGAATTCGGCGCACAACGCGTCATCGACACGCCAATCACCGAACATGGCTTCGCCGGCGTTGGGATTGGGGCGGCACTCGCCGGATTAAAGCCGATCGTCGAGTTCATGACGTTCAACTTCGCCATGCAGGCGATGGATCAGCTCATCAACTCGGCGGCTAAGACCCAATACATGTCGGGCGGACAGGTCAGAGTTGCGATTGTGTTCCGCGGCCCCAACGGACCGGCGTCGCGCGTGGCCGCGCAGCACAGCCAGGATTATTCGGCCTGGTATTCGCATATTCCAGGCCTGAAGGTGATAGCGCCGTCGAACGCCGCCGATGCCAAGGGTCTGCTCAAGGCCGCAATCCGCGATCCCAATCCGGTGATGTTTCTGGAAAACGAAATTCTCTATGGCCATTCCTCGCCGGTGCCCAAGCTGGACGATTATGTGCTGCCGATCGGCCGCGCCCGCATCGTACGACCGGGCAAGGATGTCACGATCGTCGCTTGGTCGATGGGCATGACTTATGCGCTCAAGGCCGCTGACGAGCTGGCGAAGGAGAATATCGAGGCTGAGGTGATCGATCTGCGCACGCTCAAGCCGATGGATTCCGATACGATCGTGGAGTCGGTTAAGAAAACCGGCCGTCTCGTCACCGTCGAAGAGGGCTGGAAGCAGTCAGGCGTTGGCGCGGAGATTGCCGCGCGTGTCATGGAGGACGCGTTCGATTATCTCGATGCGCCGGTGACCCGCGTCTGCGGCAAGGACGTGCCGATGCCCTATGCGGCCAATTTAGAAAAGCTCGCCCTGCCTTCAGTCGCCGAAGTGGTCGAGGCGGCCAAGGCCGTTTCGTACCGGTAAGCCCCTCGCTCAACCTGGCGCGCCATGCCCGTTAACATCCTGATGCCCGCCCTGTCGCCCACGATGGAAAAGGGCAATCTTGCGAAATGGCTCAAGAAAGAGGGCGATGCGGTCAAGACGGGCGACGTCATCGCCGAGATCGAGACCGACAAGGCGACGATGGAATACGAAGCCATCGAGGACGGCACGCTGGCCAAGATTGTGGTGCCGGAAGGGACCAATGACGTTCCGGTCAATCAGCTCATCGCGGTGCTGGCGCAGGAAGGCGAAGATGTAAAAGCCGCCGCTGCGGCCGCAGCGAAGGCCGGCCCCGCGGCAAAGACGCCGAGCGCGGCGCAGGCCACGCCGAGGCCAGCACAACCGGCCACTCCCTCGATCGCAAAGGAAGCCAAAGCCACGCCTCCGCCAGCCGCGCCTCGCGCTCCCTCGCCCCAGCGGGGAGACGGTGGAGGGGAGGGCGCTCGGACTGACGGCCATGCACCGAACCGCGTCTTCTCCTCGCCGCTTGCTCGCCGATTAGCGAAAGAAGCGGGCCTCGACATCGGCCGCGTCCAAGGCTCGGGACCGCATGGCCGCATCGTCGCCCGCGATGTGGCGGCAGCGCGCGAAGGCCGGGGGTTACGTGCGCCAGCCGCCGCTGCCGCGGGAGGCCCCGCGCCGATGATCGCGCCGGCCATGACCGATCAGCAGATCCGGGCGCTTTATGAGGACGGCAGCTACCAGGTTGTCCCCCACGACGGGATGCGCCGCACGATCGCGGCGCGGCTCACCGCATCGGTGCAGACCATCCCGCATTTTTACCTGACGGTCGATTGCGACATCGGCAAACTTTTGCAAGCGCGCGAGGAGATCAACGCCACAGCGCCGAAGGACAAAGACGGCAAGCCCACTTACAAACTCTCGGTCAACGATTTTGTCGTCAAAGCTCTGGCGCTCGCGCTACAGCGCGTGCCCGACGCCAATGTAAGCTGGACCGAAGGCGGCATGCTCAAGCACAAGCACTCCGACATCGGTGTCGCGGTGGCGATGCCGAATGGGCTGATCACGCCCATCGTGCGCAATGCCGAGGCCAAATCGCTATCCGCGATTTCCAACGAGATGCGCGAACTCGCAACGCGGGCGCGCGACCGCAAGCTCAAGCCGCACGAATATCAGGGAGGCACCACGGCAGTGTCGAACCTCGGTATGTACGGGATTAAGGATTTTACCGCCGTGATCAATCCGCCGCATGCGACGATCCTGGCGGTCGGCACTGGCGAGGAGCGTGCGGTGGTGCGCAACGGCAAGATCGAAGCCGCTCACCTG
>CATPBC010000157.1 GCA_955652195.1 uncultured Xanthobacteraceae bacterium
CGCGGCAGGCATGCGGCGAAGGCGGCAGCCAGCACCGCACCAAGCGGCCATAACATGACACGCAGCCGCTCGCGTCTGAGCGAACGGTGTCCGAGCAGCCGATAACCCCAGGCCGCAATCGGCAAGATCAGCGCCAGCGCGCCGAGGCCGAGAAGCTGCATCATCAGGTCGGCGACAACCGCACCGGGCCAGCCGAGCAGATTCTGCACCGGCGCATCGGTGGCGTGGCTGAGCGATGGGTCGCGCACCGACCAGCTCGCCAGCGCCAGCGCGGCCATCATGGCGAGACTGATGAGAAAGATTCCGCATAGTTCGCACAGCCGCCGCCGCAAAATGGCGCCGAGCTCGCTCGACAAAGCGGCCATGCCGTCAAGGCTGCGTTCGATCATCGACATCGCTTCGTTTCCGAAAACCGGGTCATGATTTAATCAAGCACCGCGACCAGGCGATGCAGCGCCTCCGCGGTGATCTCCTTGTCCTGCACCATAGCGACGCGGATATAGGCGGCGCCGGGATTGGTCCCGTCGGCCTGTTCGCGCGCGAGATAGCGCCCCGGCACGACGCGCAAGCCCGCTTCGCGCCATAGCCGCTGCGTCACAACTTCGCTGCCGCCGTGAGCCGAGACGTCAAGCCAGAGGAAAAATCCGCCAGCCGGCCGCCGATAATTGTAGCGGTCGCCGATGATCTGGTCGGCGAGATCGAATTTCTCGCGATAGAGGCGGCGATTATCCTCGACATGTTTTTCGTCACTGTAGGCGGCGATCGCCGCATGCTGCAGCGGCGTTGGCACCTGCGGCGCGGCGACATTACGTAGTTCGAGATAGCTCGCCAGGAATTTGCGGTCGCCGGCGGCAAAGCCGACGCGCAAGCCGGGCAGGCTGGAGCGCTTCGACAGCGAATGGAATACGACGACGTTGTGGAAATCGGCGCCCGCGGCTTCCAGCATTCCCGACGGCGCGCGGTCGCTGTAGATCTCGCAATAACATTCATCTGAGAGAACGAGAAAGCCGAACCGCCGCGCCAGCGCGGTTAGTTTGTCGAGATAGGCGCGCTCCGCCACTGCGCCCTGCGGATTGGATGGCGACGCTAAATAAAAAGCGACGGTGCGCGCCAACAGATCTTCGCCGAGCGCATCGAGGTCCGGCAGGAAACCGGTCGCCGCAGTCGCCGGCAGATAGACCGGCTCGCAATCCGCGGCAATCGCGCCGGCGGCGTAGGCGGCATAGAACGGATTGGGGATCAGCACCGCGGGTTTTTCGCCGAGCTTGCCGGCGCGCGGCGCGACGTAATTGCGAGCCGCGATGCCGGCAAGGAAAAGCCCCTCGCGCGTGCCGTTGAGCACCAGCACCTCGCTCGCCGGATCGACGCGTCGCGGCAGCCGATAACGGCGATCGAGCCATTTGCCGACCGCTTCGCCGAACTCGTCGAGGCCGCGATTCATCGGATAGCGGCCGAATTCCGCGACATGGGCGGAGATCACCGGTCCGACGAAAGCCGGAATCGGATGCTGCGGCTCGCCGACGGCGAGACTGATTGGCGATTGTCCCGGCGGCGTGTCGGCGAGCAACTCGCGCAAGCGCACGAACGGCGAGCGCGCGCTCGGCGCGCCGACAGCCGTGGCGCGAACAAGGTTCGGGGCAGACTCGCGGGTCATTAGGGTCAAGACTCATTATCCCCGTAGGTCGCGTTGCGGCCAAAATCGCGGTCCGGGCAGGAGAAAGGCGAAGAGCGTATCGGCAATACGGTCGAGCCTTTCGACGAACCCGGTCGCGATTTTCGCCGCAACCCGAAGGGACGCGAGCCTTTTGGCCGCTGGCGTCGTTGCTCGTCGCTCATGATCGGATAGATCACGTCGCTCCTCGCGCCTAGCCAGCAGCCAAAACCCCCAGCGTCGCGGCCACGGCGATAATGAGTCTTGACCCTGGTACATCGTGAACAGCGGGGCCGCCCGCCGCACCTGAGCCTCCGATAGCATAGAAGCGGCGAGGTTAAGACGCGATTAACCAATCGGGCTGGGCTCCTTTTCCGCACGCCCGTAATAGAAAGCAGTTCTCGCGGCTCACTCACTTTCACCTCCCCCTGGAGGGGGGAGGTCGCGAGCGAAAGCGAGCGGGAGGGGGGTGAACGGATCCCGTCGCTTGCAACACACGTCATTGCCGCTCACCCCACCCCGCGCACCTTTGGTGCGCGACCCTCCCCCTCCAGGGGAGGGTGAGCATCATCGTTCTCGCGATGCGATCGCACCCGAGTTTTGCAAACATCGTCACGTGAAGCGCGAAGAAGGAGTGCGAAGAGAAAGCAGGTGGTGGTGCCTGCCTTGGTTCTTCGCTGAAGCCCGCTTCGCTAATGCTGCCCCCGGATTTCGCTGCGCTTCATCCGGGCTGCAAAAGAAATAAATTCGGAGGCGAAACGCCGACAGACGCAATGGGTGATTTGCCGTGCCGACGGGCACGGCCGCGCCTCAAGCGCGAGGCGCACGACTGTCGGCGTTCCACCGCGGTTCTTGCCCAAGGGACTTATCATCCCAAAGGCTCAGCGCCAGGCCAGGCTTCCTGGGACGCGGCAAGAGCGCTCGATCCTATGCGCTCGCCCCAACCGGGGGGCGAAGACCTTGCGCAGTTAAAACGGGCGTTACCCGCCCTCACCTGTCCCAGTCCAGCGATAGCACCTCGCACGCCGGTCGTAGTGCCGGCAGGCTGATGCCCGATGCCGCCCGGGAGCGGGTTGCAAGTCCGCCCGCGGGCACCGCACTCGCCCCGCAGCCCGGCATGCCTGCCGGACCACGTCCGATTGATGGGCGAGGTACGGCCCCTATGTATCCGAAACGGGGACTAATGTCAATGAAAAGAGGACATGACGTTTTAGTCATTGCCGGACTTGATCCGGCAATCCATGGAGCCGCGCTGCATGGAC
>CATPBC010000158.1 GCA_955652195.1 uncultured Xanthobacteraceae bacterium
CATTGATATCGAGACGATCGGGATTGAGAAGGGCAAGGCGTTTTCTCTGCTCTCGTGAGGCCGGCCCGTCGATGCGCTGGTAAGGCCCATAGCCTGCTAGGACGCAGGCATTGGGAGTCGGTGAGCCTGCGCGACGTGATCGATCAGATATTGCAGCCCTTTGGCCTTAACGACCGCCGGGTTGCCCGTTTCTGGGTTGAGGGCGACGACGTTCGCCTACAACCCAAAGCGGCGTTGAGCCTCGCCATGCTGTTGCACGAGCTGGCGACCAATGCAGCGAAGCACGGCGCGCTCTCGGACGGCGCCGCCGGAAAGATCGACATTGCTTGGCAGGCTGAGCCGACCCCGCTGGGTGATTCGATGCGGCTGCGGTGGCAGGAAAGCGGCGGCCCGCCGGTGACGCCGCCCGGCCGCAAGGGCTTTGGGTCGCGCTTGATCGAGGGCGGACTGGCGCATGACCTGGATGGCGAAGTTCGTCTCGACTACGAGCCCGCGGGCGTGGTTTGCCAGATCATTATGCCAGTCCGTCGGGCGGTGGATGAGCCGTGAGTAGCCCCTTCTCCAGCTGCAAAGTCCTTTTGGTCGAGGACGAGATGCTTGTGGTTTGGCTGCTCGAAGACATGCTCGCCGATTTAGGCTGCGCGGTCGTTGGTCCCGCATCCAGCGTCAATCAAGCTCTGGCGATGATCAATGCGGAGTCCATCGATGCGGCGGTGCTCGATGTCAATCTCAACGGGCAAATGTCCTACCCCATCGCGGACACGCTCGCCGCGCGCGGCGTGCCATTCGTCTTTTCGACCGGCTATGACAAGGACATGCTGCTAGGCGGTTACCGAACCTTTCCGGTGTTGCAGAAGCCGTTTCACCGGTCGGAATTGAGCGACACGCTCGCGAAGCTGCTGACGCCAAAGGGGCCGCGCGTCGAATCGGCGCTAGCGGCCATTGCGGAAACGTCGCCTTAAGGCCTGCATCGACGTGCTGTTGCGCCACCTGCCAGTCGGGAAATTTGCGGGATTCCGCCACTCCAAAAATATGAATGCTCACGCAGTTAAGGCATAACGCGAACGAAATGCGCACGTTTCAATTAGCCGCCAGAACAGCAGATGAAGGAACTTTTGGTCTCCCCAAAACGTTGCGGTTGGCGGTTTTCGTGCTCATGCAAGGAGGTATCCAAATGGCTGACAGGTTGAAGGCGATGGACAAAGTTAAAAATCCCGGAGCTCACTTCGACAAGCCGAAAAAAATTGTTCAAGATAAAGTTCTGTCCCACGATGAAAAAAAGAAAGCACTTAACACTTGGGAGCAAGACGAGCGACAGTTATTGACAGCCAGCAACGAAGGAATGTCTGGAGGCGATGAAGGTCTCCAGTCGGAGGACGCAAATCGTCTCGGTGAGGTTGTCAGGGCAAAAGCAAAAATCGGCGAAAAGCCCAATCACAAACCGTCTCAGTAATACGCGGAGCAAAGTCTCAGTAGTGCGCGGAACAAAACATCCTGTACGTGCAAATGTAGTTCCTCCCGCCGCGGTAGCGTTACCAACAAGAAGCCCCTGGGGGCTGTTGAGGTTGTGACATGACGAAGCGTAACCACCTCTGCCGCGTCTGGGATATCATCGAAAAAGTTGGTGTGTGCATGCTGACAACGCAATTCTCCGGCGGATTGCGCGCGCGACCGATCGAAGCAAGGGCCGACCGCGATGCAGGCCTGATCTTTTTCGTGACTGACGTGCACAGCGCAAAGGCGCGTGACACAAACTCAGTGCCTTGGTCGACGCGAATGCTTGACGGCAATCCTATCTCTCGCCCGACTCTTTCCAGCACCGCGCCACGGAAGCTAAAACGCGGTTCTAACGCTGGCGAGAAACGTGAGAAGGTGTCGACGATCGTCAGCACCCGCAACTTGCGCCCGGTTGCCAGTTGATCATGGACAAAGTCCATCGCCCAGGTCTCGTTCGGTCGGGTCGCATTGCGGCGATCCTCCCGCAGCTTCGCCTTGACCCGGCGCTTGGGCGTCTTGTTGCGCAATTGCAGGCCTAACTCGCGATAAATCCGCCGTGTCTTCTTCTGGTTGATGTGCCAGCCCTCACGACGTAGTAAAACATGAACGCGCCGATAGCCGTAGCGTACCCGCGTCTGGCAAATCTCTTTGATCCGTTGTTCGAGGCCAGCCTGTCCGGGGCGACGGGACTTATAGTGGTAGGTGGATGTGTCGAACAGGAACACACGACACGCCCGCCGGATCGATACATCCCAGTCGCCGCGCATCGCATCAACCAGCTTGCGCTTGCGGACAGGCTTCAAAGCTTTCGGCGGAGCGCGTCCTGAAGCATCTCCTTGTCGAGGCTCAGATCGGCCACCACTTTGCGCAGCTTGCTGTTCTCGTCCTCGAGCTGCTTGAGCCGCCGCATCAGGGGCGCACTCCACGTCGATGTCCGCACTATGTCTGCTTGTACCCCAAGAGCGGCGCAAGGGCGGACATTCCGGGACTTCGCATTCGGGCCAAAAGGCGACAAAGCGCAGTGCAGCAAAAAGACGACCTATTCGATCACCTCGTCGGCGGCTACGAGCATGGTGTTCGGCACGATCAGCGCGGCCAGCGCAGTACGGGCATCAGAGCGAATGCGCTCGACCATGGAGCGAAAGCCATTCGAGCGCTGTGGCGTGAGGTGTTCGCGCAAACCCATGCCTTCGAATAATTTGACGGCATCGGTGCCGAGAATCTCTCTTGCGCTTTTGCCCGAATAAATCGCGAACAGGATGGCAATCAATCCGCGCACGATGTGGGCATCGCTGTCGCCGGCAAAGGTCAGGACTGGTCCGCCGGTGCCATTCGGGCGCACGGTCGTATCGAGCCAGACCTGACTGGCGCAGCCTTGAACCTTATTGGCGTCGCTGTGCACTGCCTCCGGCAGCGGCGGTAGTTCGCGACCCAATTCGATCAGATAGCGATAGCGGTCGTCCCAGTCGTCCAAGACCGTAAAATTGCCGATGATTTCGTCGATGTCAGCCATCTTGCCGCAGCTTAACGCCGCTCGCTCATGTTGGCCTTTATATAGAGAGCAATGCCGGAGAGGTCGATATGCCGGCGGAGGGCTTGCGAGGAGGATTCCAGGCGGACCAGAGGCGACCGATTATGAAATCACACCGCGTGGCGGGAGTCCTTGCGCGCCGGGGTCCTCGAACCGCAATCCAGGTCCGACAGGTCGAAACATCCCCGGTCGAGCGCCAAGTTCAATCGTCAGCAAGCTGCACCACGTTGCGCGCCGACAAGCGGCCGCTAAGGCCGCGCCATGGGTTGAAAAACCCCCGGAAATACTTAGATTATTATCGGAGAGTGGTCTTTTCCATGAAACCGCCGACCGCGAAAACACCCAAAACCTTAGAGAGCAAATGACCGTCACCGTGACCGAGCGCGCCGCGCGGCGAATCGGCGAGATCCTGCGTCAGGAACCCGCCGGCACGATGTTGCGCGCCAGCGTCGAAGGCGGCGGCTGCTCCGGCTTTCAGTATAAATTCGACACCGAACGCGAGCGTGCCGACGACGATATCGTGATCGAGCAAAGCGGCGCGACTGTGCTGATCGATCCGGTCTCGCTCAATTACATGGCTGGATCCGAGATCGATTTCGTGGACGATCTGATCGGCTCGTCGTTCAAGATCAACAATCCGAAGGCCACTGCGTCCTGCGGCTGCGGCACCAGCTTCGCGCTGTGAAGCGCAAACTGCCGTGCGCATCGCCACCTGGAACGTAAACTCGATCAAGCAGCGCCTCGATTCCGCAGGTTGACGGTGGGCTCGCCGAGCGCAAGCCGGACATCGTCTGCCTGCAAGAAACCAAATGCGTCGGACGCTCGCCGCGGCCCTCGCACTAAAGCAGAGCCGCGCCCTCAGAACCCACGGCAGACCTGATTGCCCCAGTTGTCCACCCACGGATGCGTGCCAACCGGACAGTTTTCAACGCTACCGTGAATCGTCGTCGGCTGCCCAGAATCAAAGGACTTGCGCGGAAGCCATCGTGCTTGATTTCGTGAAGCCAGCCTGGCCCCGAAGGCGGCACCTTCGCGGGAGATGGTAAACACGGCTCGATAATTCCCAGTCCGGGGCGGGTACGCTCACGCAACGACATAACGCCGTGAACTGCCGAGTATTGATCAGTCGTAAAATAGCGAGCCTTCATCGCCCAATACAATTCCCGGCTGGTAGCGGTCGCCACCGCTGGTTCAGAGTGAGCAACTTTGCTCAGACGCCGAGCAGTCATGCGAGTAGAAATTATTTTGAGGCAATCTTACGGTTACCCAAATGAGGCAGCATTCGTCCGTTCGACAAAGGTTCAGATATTTCGGCGTGATCGCCATATTTCTAATCGTAACAGTGGCATTGGGCTGGGGTCTTGCCCACATTTGAAACGATTCAGCTGAAGTCAACGCGATCGCATGAAATCGTCAAACGTCGCGCGCGTTCATCGTCGGCACCATAGTTTTGAGCCGAGATTCGATGAAAAAGTGAGCAGGGGCATGTGATGAGGAAAGTCATTCGAGGTTACGGTAAAGACAAAAATCTCAATCTCATTCTTATTGGCACGATCCCTGTCCCTCATAGCAAGGGTAAACGCTCTCCGGCTGCTCGCCAGGATAAAAGATATTTGGTCAGACAAGGAGCAACGATCTTTAAGAAGGAAACTATTCGTTAGTCGCCTTCTACAGACCGACTAGTAAACACTCGAAGTGGGTCGTGGCCACGCGCCTGCAACTTATCAGGGCTATTGGTTTGATTTCGCGGCAGGCGACGCTGCAGCATCGAACGTACAGTCGGCACCCCCGCCGTCTCGTTTCGCAATCTCCAGCGGGTTGATCGTACACACTAGGTGCGACAAACTTTCGTGACCCGCGCCAGCCGAACCCTCTGACGGTTCTCCCGCTTGCGACATCGTTGCATAGAGCTCATACGCTTTGTCTCCGGTCAAATTGATGGTCTTGCCTCACTACAATAGTTCAGAGAATGGACAGCATCGGGTAGTGCAATTTGCACTACTCTCTGACAGCCCCGCCTAGTGCAATATGCACTAAAGGTGGCGCTGCGGAGGGCAGGTCCTCGTCGCGCATCTGGTTGGCGATTTCAGTCGGAAACGGATAGAAGATGGAAGAACAAGGAACGTCCCGTCAAGCGATGTCCGGGTCACGTCTGCTTCACCTCGATGAGCGGAATTGATCGTTGGCGTTTGTACGTCAGCTTCGAGCGGACATCAGCTTGTTGCTCTTACCTGCTACCCAGCCCGACCGCATTCATCCATTCGATGCCGTAGCCCATCTGCCGCCAGAACTCGGCATCGAGCCCGAGCGGCATGGTGACGATGCCGAGGATTCCCATCGCCGATCATCGTGCGATCTGATGTCGGCTGGTCCAGATAGTTCGGCCTTACGAGGCTTTGCGAGCGGCGCTGTTTATTTGGTATCGTCTGGTCTAATGAGTGCTTGTGAGTTTGGGTCCAAACTTGGGTCCAGGGATATGAACGAGCGGGATGCATTTGGCTGGGCCGTGCGCAGCCTTCGACTCTACGATTGGAACCCGGCCGTTCCCGACAAGCCTCGCTTTCAGGTGAATGGTGATTCTCTGACCTTTCGGGAACTTTGCGAGAGGGCAAAAAAGCTTGATGAACCGCTGCCCGAAGTAATCAAATATGACCTCTATCCCCTTCTTGGCCAGGCACCGGACTTGCAGGCCAAGCTCAGACTGAACGAAACCTACTCGGTAGCTGCAACCTGCCTGCTTGAGTTCCTGACAGGGCGCGAGCGCAATTAGTCCGGTGAAAATGTCGTATTCGCCGTCGGGATGATTGGCACTGCCTCGGACAAATTGGGTTGGCTGCGGTGCCGCAGGCCGCACCGGCCGCGGATCGTATTCGCCGGCAACCGGTTTTGGCCGCCAGCCATCGCGCGAACGCGCATAGCTGAACAACTTTAATTCACGTCTGCTTTGGTGTGCATCTCGGACTCAAGCTCGACATCGTGCGACTTCCGATTTGGGCCAACAGCAGACAATTGACGGCCGGCCGAACGCGCCCTTCGCTGAGCTCGTGCGGCTATCCCACACCAGCATCGCTGACGAAATGCGCGAGAAGCATCGGCGGCGAGTGCTTCAACTTTTTGGATTCAGGCCTTGAATGATCCAGACAACACAACTTCCAAAGATAAACAGCCCCAGCGGAGGAACGAATATTATCGCGGTGGCCCTCGCTCGCTCCACCCATGATTGAGCCTCCATCACAGCGATGGCGCATTCCAATTCTTTATCAGTCAACTTAGTAAGCGGGCGAGTGTTTTCGGTTGGGAGTTCCTTGGGACAATCGAGCGGCGGACTGCTGAGTGTCCATGGCCCTTCGAAATGTAGATCGTTGCGCAAATACCAACCCAGTCCAATAATCCAGCATAGGCTAACGCCAATCCACAGCCGAAAAAATCCGCGCTTTACGTTCATGGGGAGCGGCCCGTAGGTGGTGAAGGCG
>CATPBC010000159.1 GCA_955652195.1 uncultured Xanthobacteraceae bacterium
CTGTACAAAAGCCTGCCTTACGATCCGGGCAAGGACTTTGCGCTGGTTGCGCTGATCGCGCGGGTGCCATTCGTGCTGGTGGTTAATCCCTCGCTGCCGGTAAACAACGTCGAGGATCTCATCAAGCTCGCCAAGCAACGAACGCTCGGCTATGGCTCCGGCGGCGTCGGTGCCTTTCATCATCTGGCGGCGGCGCTATTCTCGAGCATGGTGGGGATCAAGATGATCCACGTGCCGTATCGAGGCACGGCGCCCGCGCTCAATGACCTTATGGCCGGCTACATCCAGATGATGTTTACCGACTACGGCCCAGCGGCGGCTTTGATCAGCAGCGGCAAGCTGCGCGCGCTTGCCGTCACAACAAAAAAACCGTTCGCTATGCTGCCCGAGGTGCCGCCGCTCGCTGACGCCGGCGTGCCCGGTTTCGACGCCGCCGCATGGCAAGGCGTGATCGCACCGTCCCAGACGCCGCCGGTGATCGTTGCCAAACTCAACGGCGAACTCAATGCGGCGGTCGCGATGAACGACGTGCGCGCGCGGATGCGCGACATTGGCATGCTTCCGGTCGGCACCGGTTCGCCCGAGGAACTCGCGCAGTTTTTCCAATCCGAAATCGTGCGCTGGGGCAAGGTTGTGCAAGACGCCGGCATTGCCCGATCCGAGTAACGATTTGTCTGACGGGGCACAAACAACCCAGACTCGCCGGCAGTTGCCCGTCGGCCGCGAGATTTTTCTCGATCATGTCGGACACTATGTGCGCGACGCCGAGGCGGCCGGCCGCGCGCTGCGCCGCGTCGGTTTTGCGCCAGCACCGGTCTCGATTCAATCGGATAAAGACCCGGCCTCCGGCGGTCTTATCGCCACTGGAACCGGCAACATCACGGCCATGTTCGCCCGCGGTTATATGGAAGTTTTGTTCAAAACCTCCGATTCGCCGCTGGTTCGCGAATTCGATGCCGCGCTGGCGCGGCGCGCCGGACTGCACATCGTGGCTTTTTCGGTGGCCGATGCGGCGGCGGCGCGCGGGCACCTCGCCAGCACCGGATTTTCGGTACGCGATCTCGTCCGCATGCAGCGTCCGGTCAATACCGAGAGTGGCCCCGATACTGCGGCTTTCACCATTGCAAGGGTCGAAGCGACGACAATGCCGGAAGGCCGCATCCAAATATTGACGCATCACACCGAGCACACGGTGTGGCAGCCGCGCTGGCTGTCGCATCCGAACGGTGTTTGCGAACTCATCGACGTCGTCATTGCGGTCGGCGATGTTGAGGAAGCGGCGCAGCGGTTCACGCGATTTACCGGCCGGCCGGCGACACCGACACCAGGCGGCGCGCTGATCCGGCTCGACCGCGGCGGCGTCTACCTCGTCAGTCATCATCGGGCGACCGAGAAGTTGCCCGAGGTGCCAGTTAGGTCACTGCCATTCATCATCGGTTACGCGCTTGGCGTGGAATCGCTGGCCACCATCGAGGAGGCAGTCGATGGCGCCGATCTCGAATGGCGCACTTTGGAGGACGGCATCGTCGCCACGTTCCCGACCGAATTGGGCGAAGGCGCCTGGTTTTTTGTCGAGCAGCCAGACGCCTTGCCCTGGCGGTGCTAAGCGCCGTCGTTCGACGATTTGGCTTTTACGCTCAGCATGCAATATTTGCGTGCAATATTTGCAGAGCAAAACATCGAGACAGCCTTTGCATAGCCCGGCAGACGTCGAGACATCCTGGCCCGACGCGATCCATGCGCACTTTCGGCGCATCGGCATTCGCCAAGTCGGCTATGTGCCCGATGCTGGCCACAGCCGGCTGATCGCGCTGTGCCGCGACGACCCGCAGATCGTCGACGTGGTGCTCACGACCGAGGAAGAGGGCGTCGGACTGGTGGCGGGCGCGGCGCTGGGCGGACAGCGCGCGGCGCTGTTGATGCAGTCCAGCGGCGTCGGCAATTGCATCAATATGTTTTCGCTCTTACGCAATTGCGGCTTCGGCTGCATCGTCCTTGTCACCATGCGCGGCGAGTTCGGCGAATTCAATCCATGGCAAGTGCCGATGGGCGCCATCACCGAGGACGTGCTGCGGCTTGCCGGTTTTCTCACCTATCGCGTCGACACCGCAGATGCCGTCGATGAGATTGTCGGCGCCGGATGTGACATGGCGTTCAACGGCAATCTCCAGATTGCGGTCCTGCTGTCGCAGCGGCTAATCGGCCCCAAACAATGGACGCGGTAATGCTGGACCGCCGCGATTTCGTGCAACAACTTCTCGCCGATCGCGGCGATCTTCTGGTCGTGCCGGGACTCGGCTCGGCGACCTACGATGTTGCCGCGGCCGGCGATCATCCGCTGAATTTTTATCTCTGGGGCGCCATGGGCGGCACCGCCATGATCGCGCTGGGCCTCGCGCTGGCGCGGCCCGACCGGCGTGTGGTTGCGCTTCCAGGTGACGGCGACATGCTGATGGGACTGGGCAGCCTCGCCACGATCGGCGTCAAGCAGCCGAAAAATCTGGTGGTGGTGGTGCTCGACAATGCGCATTACGGCGAGACCGGCATGCAGCCGAGCCATACCGAGGCCGGCATCGATCTCGCCGCATTGGCGCTTGCCTGCCGTTTCCGCCAAGCGCGTAGCGTGACGCGCATTGAGGAAACTGCGGAGGTACGGAAGTTACTCCATAGCGGCGAAGGGCCGATCCTGATCAACGCCAAAATCAAGCCCGACGACGTGCCGCGGGTGCTGCCATTACGCGATGGTCACGCCATCAAAGACCGCTTCATCGCCGCCTTGAATGCGCTCTGAGCGAGCTACTTAAAGCATGATCCCGAAAAGTGGTAAGC
>CATPBC010000160.1 GCA_955652195.1 uncultured Xanthobacteraceae bacterium
CGCCTACACCATGCTCGACCCGTCGATTAATCCTAATCCAGCGGTCAATGCGAATCCGGCGGTGAATTCGAATCCGGCGGCCAATCAAAAGCGCCCGCCGCCGCCGGCGCATAAATCGGAGTTGCCGCAACAAGTCCCAATGCTGCGGGGCAGTAAGCAGTAGGCGGATTAGCGTCTCTGTTCACCTCCCGCCGCAGGGGAGGGTAAAGATCATCGTTGATCGTTGCGCTAATCGCTCGGCTCGAGCTGACGCGGCTTGCCCATCAGCACCGGCTGGAACAAAGCGGCGGCCGCCATCGTGGTCAACAGCGAAATCGCCAACAGCTTGCCCATGCTCGACGTTCCCGGATGGCTGGAAAACCACAGGCTGCCGAAAGCGGTGGCGGTGGTGCAGGCGCTAAACGTGACGGCGCGCGTGAGCACCGATTGCAACAGGTTGGTCTGACCTTCGCGCCACGCCATGATGTAGTAGATCTTGAACGCCACGCCGACCCCTAACAGCAGCGGCAGGGCGATGATATTGGCGAAATTCAGCGGCAGATCGATCAGCACGCAAATCTCAAGCGTGACCACGCCAGCCAATAGCAGCGGCACCAGCGTCAGCAGGACGTCGCCGAAGCGGCGCAACGTGATCCACAGCAGAATCCCGATCGACAGAAGTGCGCAAGCGCCGGCCTCGATGAAAGCGATCACCACCTCGCGTCTTGCTTCCAGGATCGAAATCGGGCCCTCGGTCGCTTCCGGCGCGACCGCCTGCACGGCGCGGGCGAACTTCTGCAGCACCTCGTTGTTGCTGGAATCGCCGCTCGGCGCCACGTCGATGCGCGCCTTGCCGTCCGGCGTCAGCCATTCCTTCACCAGTTCCGGCGGCAGATTGGCGCGCGTGACTTCGCGCGCGGTTAATAGACTGCGCAAATCGTCAAGCGCGATGCGCAGCGGCTGCACGAATATGTCTTGCACGCGCGCCCGCACGGCAGGATCGGCCTTCGACAAAGCGGTCATCGCCGCAGCCAGGCGGCGCGCCGCAACTGCGCCGCCGCCATTGCCGTCGCCGGCGAGGCGTTTGAGCGCATCGACGGTGGAACCCATCATGCTGACATTTTGCGCATCGGTCGGCGGCGGACTCGGCGCCACCGGATTGAGCAAGGGCAGCAAGGCCTTCGCCGCGTTCTGAATCAGCGGCAATTTTTGCTGCTGATCTGCCGGAATGAAGCTCGACAAGGTCAGCACGCGCGAGACTTCCGGCAAAGTGCGGAGTTTGGCGGCGACCTGGTCCGCCGCCTGCAGCGATGGCTCAAGTACCTGGATGTCGTTGGTACCGGCGTCCGGATCGTTCTTGAGCGACAGATAAGTCGAGACTGCCTCGGTCTTGGGACTGCGCAAATTGATCGGATTGAAATCGAAGCGCAGCCAATAAAGCAGCGGCAAACCCGCCGCGACGACCACTGCGGTTACAATAAGGATCGCCATGCGATGCCGCTCGAGGAATCGATCGACCGGCGCGAGCGCCGCATAACCGAGCTGTTCCGCCTCGCTCGGCGGCTTGAGCACGCTTAACAGCGCCGGCAGCAGTGTGATGCTGCTGGCGAATGCGATCAGCATGCCGATGCCAGCAATCAGCCCAAGCTCGGACACGCCTTTGTAGACCGTCGGCAGAAATGACAAAAAGCCGGCGGCCGTTGCCAGCGCCGCAAGTGTCAGCGGCGCCCCGGCGCGGCGGCCGGCTCGCAGCAGCGCCTCGCGCAGATTGTCGAATTCGTAGCGTTCGGCGCGGTAGCGCACGCTGAACTGAATGCCGAAATCGACGCCAAGCCCGACGAACAGGACGGCAAAATAGACAGAAATCAGGTTGAGCGTGCCCACCAACAGCATGCCGACCGCGGCAGTGATGGCGAGCCCGATGGCGACGCAGACGAACACCGCGAAGATGATCCGCACCCAGCGCAGCGCCAGCCAAAGAATGAGGAGCACGGTGGCGATCGTCACGGTGACGTTGAGAGCGGCATTTTCCTTGATCGTAGAAAATTCCTCATCCGCCATCGGCACCGGACCAGTGAGCCGGACCTGCGCTTGATATTTCGAGCCGAGATCGAGATCGGCGGCAGCTTTGCGGATGGCGTCGGTCGCACGTTTGCCAGGTTCAAGCTCGGAGTAATCGAGCGTCGCGCGGATTTCGAGGAAGCGCAGCAGATCGCCCGGCGCGGCGGCGTGGCCTTGCACCAGCTCATACCAGGAAAAATTCGCCGGCTTTCCCGCATTGACTTTCTCGATCGTGTCGGCGGCAAGCGTCATCGGCCAGGTCATGTTATCGAGCGTGATCTGGCCGCCCTGCACCCCGAGTAAGCCAAATTGCAGTGTTTGGATGACGCCGCGCAGCGACGGATCGCCGGCCAGCACCTGCACCAGACGTTGCGCCTGGCCCAGCATGCTCATCTGCGGCGTGAGATCGGCGGTCGATTCGAACAACAGGCCGTTTTGCGCAAAGAACCGACCGCCCTTCGGCTGGTCGATCGACCGGAACAGATCTTTTTGCTGCGCCAGCCGCTGCGCCAGCGCGTTGGCGGCGCCCTCGACCAGCTCCGTCGTCGGCGCGTTGACTACCGCAACGATCAATTCGAAATGCGGGAACGCTTTTTCCATTTCGGCTTCGCGTTGCCGCCAAGCGATATTTTGCGAAATAAGCTGATTGACGTCGGTCGTCATGGCGAAATGCGTGACCGCATACCAGGACGAGACAATGCCGAGCAGAATCGAGATCACGATCACCGGTGCGGCGTGTTGCGCGCAGAAGCCGATCGCGCGGACAACGAAGGCGGTGATGAGTTTCATGGTTGTCGGTGGATTATGCTGATCGCGGGGCGCAGGCTTAGCCGGGAGGCGGGGTTTGAGGCGTTAAGAGAACGGCAAAATGGAGGCGAATAGGATTCGCCCCTTGGCCCGCCTCTAGATGCCTCGAACCGCCGAAAAAGTGAAATCGAGTTTATATTCCTAGCGGCGATTTTGGCTATGCACCATTTGTCCTAAAGCTATGCGGAATCAAGCGCCCGAGAACCAATAGCCAAGCACCCGAACCGGTTGTGACCCCAAAGCGTTGCACTTTGGTGCGTGGCCTCCTGCCAGGCGGCCAGAACGCCGGGCGTTTAGTTATGCGCCTAGCTGCTGGACAAAGGAGGGTATTTTCGCTCAAAGGTGGGGTTTAAACGTTATCGACGTACTAGTATGGGTTTTCAGGCGATTTTTGGCACTTGCCGGCCCCTTGCCGGGCCCGTGCGGCAATGCGGATCGCCACAGCAGCAGAGATCAGGGCAGAGATAAGGACTTGATAAGAGTGGGTTAGCAGAACTACCGCGCCAGCCCGCTGCAACATACATAACCCGCTAATCGCCGACCGGACACGCTAATGGCCGACCGGCCTCCCTTGCGGCAGCTGGCCGCAGGTGGACGCAAGCAGGTCGACGCAAATAGTTACACGCAAACCGGTGTCCCAACCGGGAGGTCTTGATGAAAGTGATACTCGCCCAACCTCGCGGCTTTTGCGCCGGCGTCGTGCGCGCGATCGAGATCGTCGAGCGGGCGCTGCAGAAATTCGGGCCGCCGGTCTATGTGCGTCACGAGATCGTGCACAACAAGCACGTCGTGGAAAGCCTGAAGGCCAAAGGCGCGCGCTTCGTCGAGGACCTCTCCGAAGTGCCGCCGAACGCGGTCACGATCTTTAGCGCGCATGGCGTCGCCAAAAGCGTGGAGGAAGAAGCAGCCTCGCGCAACCTGCCGGTGCTTAATGCGACCTGCCCGCTGGTCACCAAGGTGCACAATCAGGGCAAGCGCTATGTCGCGCAAGGCCGGCGGCTCATTCTCATCGGCCATGCCGGGCATCCTGAGGTCGAGGGCACGATGGGCCAGATCTCCGAGCCGGTCACTCTGGTCCAGACCGAAACCGACGTCGACAAGCTCGATATTCCCGCCGATACGCCGGTCGCCTATGTGACGCAGACCACGCTCAGCGTCGATGACACGCGCGGCATCATCGCCGCGCTTCACAACCGCTTCACCAACATCGTCGGCCCAGAGACGCGCGACATTTGCTATGCGACGCAGAACCGGCAAACTGCGGTGCGCGAATTGAGCAAGCTCGTCGACGTTATCCTGGTGGTCGGCGCCAAGAACAGCTCGAATTCGAACCGGCTGCGCGAGATCGGCGAGGAAGCCGGCACGCCGAGCTATCTGATTGCCGACGGCAGCGAGCTCGATCCGACCTGGTTCCGCAACGCCGAAACCGTCGGCATCACCGCCGGCGCCTCGGCGCCGGAAGTGCTGGTGGAAGACGTCATCGAAGCGCTGCGCCGGCTCAATCCGGTCGATGTGAGCCAGCTCACCGGACGTCACGAGACCATCGAATTCCGCTTGCCGCCCGAACTGACGGACGGTGGCGCGATCAGCCGCCGCGCCGCGGAAAACGTCTAGCCAACCAAAAACGAA
>CATPBC010000161.1 GCA_955652195.1 uncultured Xanthobacteraceae bacterium
AGTACCGTTGTCCGCAAATGCCATCGTCATCAATTCGTTTTCCAAATATTTCTGTATGACCGGTTGGCGGATCGGTTGGATGGTCGTCCCGCGATCGCTGCTTCGGGCCGTTGAGCGCCTGCAGCAGAACTTCGCCATATCGGTTCCAACGCTTTCGCAGATCGCCGCCCAAGCGGCGTTTGACGGACGTGACGAACTGGAAAACATAAAGCACGGCTACGAAGAAAATCGGCGCATTCTGCTGGACGGACTACCGCGCGCGGGCCTCGATACCTTCCTGCCGGTCGACGGCGCATTTTACCTCTATGCCGAAATATCGCGTTTCTCGGGCGATAGCTTTGAGTTCGCCACGCGCATGCTCGAAGAGGCCGGCGTAGCGGCAACGCCGGGCGTTGATTTCGATCCGATCCACGGCAGAAACTTCCTGCGACTGTGTTATGCCGGCTCGAGTGATGAGATGCGTGAAGCTGTCGAGCGGATCGGCGTCTGGCTTAAGGGATAGGCGCAGTGGATTTGTTGGATAGCGCGCTCGTCCTATTTTCGGGAGGGCAGGATTCGACCGTCTGTCTTGCTTGGGCGCTTGAGCGATTTGCCCGGGTGGAGACAATCGGTTTTGCTTACGGCCAGCGCCACGCCGTCGAACTCGAGGTCCGGCCGCGCATTCGATCGGCTCTGGTAGCGCGTTCGCAAGAGTGGCGCGCGCGGCTCGGCGACGACCACATCGTGCGCATCGATGCGCTTGCCGAGATTTCAGACACAGCGCTCACCCGCGAGGCCGAGATCGAGATCAACAAATCGGGCCTGCCGACAACCTTCGTGCCTGGACGTAATCTGGTGTTCTTTGCATTCGCCGGCGCCGTCGCGTACCGGCGTAACATCCATCATCTTGTAGGTGGCATGTGCGAAACCGATTTCTCCGGCTATCCGGATTGCCGCGACGATACAGTCAAAGCGATGCAGCTCGCTTTGACGCTCGGCACCGATCGCCGCTTCGTCATCCATACGCCGCTGATGTGGATCGATAAGGCGGCGACTTTCGCGCTCGCCCACCAGATTGGCGGCACGGCCCTGATCGACATTCTTCTCGCCGAGACTCACACCTGCTATCTCGGTGACCGCGGGCATCGTCACGATTGGGGTTTTGGCTGCGGCGAATGCCCGGCATGCCGTTTGCGCGCGTCCGGTTATGCAAAATGGAAGGCAGCATCATGAATCCGGAGCGGCAGCGCACACGGGAAGGTGTTTTGTTTCTGGTACTTTTTGCACTCACGATTCCCGCGGCAAATTGGCTGATCGGGCACGTGGGGACCACCTGCGTGCCGCAGGGACCATGTCTCGTGCCGGTCGCTCCGGGCTTGATGGCCCCTTCAGGCGTAACAATGGTCGGGATCGCATTGGTCTTGCGCGACTTGGTGCAGCGGCGACTGGGTACCGCGATATCGGCATTTGCGGTTCTCGTCGGCAGCGGCCTATCGGCGCTGTACGCCCCCGCCTCATTGGTGGTCGCATCGGCGACCGCCTTTCTGCTCTCCGAATTGGCCGACCTTGCGGTTTACACGCCGTTGGCGCGGCGGCGGTTGGTGGCGGCCGTTATCGCTTCAAGCTGCGCCGGTTTGGTGGTCGACTCAATTGTGTTCTTATGGCTCGCTTTCGGCTCGCTTGATTTTTTGGCCGGGCAAGTCGTGGGGAAGGCTTGGATGGTGCTGCTGTCGATCCCGCTCGTGGCTTGGCTGCGCCGCCGCGACGAGCGCCTGGGTATTATGCCGGCATGAGCGTGATAGGGGACTAACATGAGTGCTGCTTTGTTTGACATTCTGCGCAAGGTGACGACCGCCACCATCACCACGATACTGTTGAAGAAAGGAATCCGCCGCTGCTGGATGAATGGGCCGAAACCGCTCGTACCGGGTGGTGAGCGGATCGTTGGGCCGGCGTTCACGCTGCGCTTTGTGCCGGTGCGGGAAGATCTGGCGACGCCGGAAAGCTGGGCGAGCCCGATCTCGACGCGAGCGGCAATCGAAGACATGCCGGGAGGTGTGATCGCGGTCGCTGATGCAATGGGCGTGCCGAGCGCCGGCATCTTCGGCGATATTCTTTGCGCGCGCATGAAGAAGCGCAATGTCGCGGCTCTGGTCACCGATGGCGTAATGCGCGATCTGACCGGTGTATTGGCGAGCGGCCTCTCGGTTTGGTGTGCGGGTGTCGCTGCACCTGCGTCCGTCAACGGACTGACCTTCGTCGGTTGGCAGCAACCGATCGGTTGCGGTGGCTGCGCCGTCTTTCCCGGCGACGTGATTGTGCTGGATGACGATGGCGCGGTGGTCGTTCCGCAAAATTTGCTTGAATTCGTCGCGCATGAAGGCGCCGAACATGAGCTTTATGAAAGTTGGGTATTTGGTGAAGTAGAGAAGGGCGTGAAACTGCCTGGTCTTTATCCGCCGAACGAGGACGCCAAAGCGCGTTATGCGGCCTGGCGCAAGACGCGCGAATAAATGGAGCATCTTCGCGCATGTCTCTGCTTCGCGCATCTCTGCGACAGACGTTCGTGCTCTTTGAGAGCGCGAAACCGGAGCAGTAAGTGTTCTTTCTTCTTTCAAAAACGCTCGGCTATTTTGTCGTGCCCTCAAATCTGATCATAGCGATCGGATTGGCAGGCCTTGTTATGTTGTTTACGCGGTTTCGACGGCTCGCCAGTTGGCTGATCGTCACCAGCCTCGTGCTGACTGCGCTGGTTGGCTTTTCACCACTTGGACGCATTCTATTATTGCCTCTTGAGCAGCGTTTCCCGCCTTGGGATGCCTCGCGTGGGGCGCCGACCGGCATCGTCGTCCTGGGCGGAGCAATTTCACCTGAAGTATCGGTGGCGCATGGCGTCGTCGCGCTGAATGGGGCAGCCGAGCGCATTACAGTTGCCGCCGAACTGGCGCACCGCTATCCGAGCGCGCGCATCATATTCACCGGCGGGACGAGTTCGTTGGATCCGAATGAGCCGCTCGAAGCGCCGCTCGCCGTGAAGGAGTTCGAGGCGCTCGGCGTCGCGCATGACCGCATCACAGCCGAGGAGCAGTCACGCAACACGGTAGAAAATGCGGTGTTTTCGCGCTTGCTTGCCGATCCAAAGCCGGGTGAACGCTGGCTCCTGATAACCTCGGCGTCTCACATGCCGCGTGCGGTCGCGGCCTTTCGCGCCGCCGGTTTTCCGGTTGAGGCCTATCCGGTCAATTGGCGCACGAGCGGTCCAAGTGACGCGTCGCGCCTGTTTGCGTCATTGTCCGAGGGTCTGGCGGTGACCGATTATGCTGCTCATGAGTGGCTCGGGCTTGCAGCATACAGGTTGACGGGCAAGAGCTCGGTCCTGTTCCCCGCGCCGTAGGCGACCTGTTCGAACCAATCGAAGTCGTCCGGAAGCGGCAGCCATGTCTTGAAGAGAACGAAGCTGGCGCCCTGGTTCGCTCGCAGCGGCGTCTGCTAGCACCCGACACCTTTTACTAATCCTTCAGGGCTGCCGCCCAATATCCAGCATTGAGTGTTTTCCGGAAAAGGCTCTTTGCTATGTCGATTTTTATGTTGAGCGACACGCCTGCCGCGGTTTCTGCCGAGCCAGCGCAAACCGCAGCCGAAATCAAACCGGCGATGAGTGAATGGGGCGAAATGGCGCTCACGGTGATGTTCACCTTAGCCGCCGTGCTGTTTGTATCTTTTCTCGCGGTGGTCACCGGTTTGGTCTGATTACTATCTTTGGTCTGATCACTTTTTGATCGACTTGCATCATTCCTCGGTCTGATGGAAGGTTGCGCCGCCGCGCAGTCCGGCTCGCAAACCATGTCGCTACATCTTGTCATCGGCAACAAAAACTATTCGTCCTGGTCGTTTCGGCCATGGATCGCGATGAAAGTTGCGGGTATTCCGTTCGATGAAACGGTGATCTCGCTCGATGCTCCCGATTTCAAAACGCGCGTGACGGCGTTGGGCGGCTGCGGACGCGTGCCTGTGCTCATCGATGGGGATGTGTGCGTCTGGGAATCGCTGGCAATCCTGGAATACCTCGTAGAAAAATTTCCAACCGCGGGATTATGGCCACAGGATATAGCAGCACGAGCTCATGCTCGCGCCGCGGCATCCGAGATGCACGCCGGATTCGTGTCGTTGCGGCGTCACCTGGCGATGAATGTGATGCGGCCAGTGAAGTTCCGCGCACTTGACGCCGGCACCGCAAAGGACGTTGCGCGTATCGATGCCATTTGGAACGAATGCCGCGCCAGGTACGGCGCTGATGGTGCATTTCTGCTTGGCCAGTTTGGCGCCGCTGACGCGATGTTTGCGCCGGTCGTGTGGCGATTTCACACTTACGCGGTCGAGGTCAGCGCAACGGCCGGCGCCTATATGCGCGCAGTGATGGCGTTGCCGGCTTGGAATGAATGGCGTGACGCCGCGCGCCGCGAGCCCTGGGTGCTGCCCGAAGATGAGGTCGATTGGCCGCAAGTGTTGCGCGAGTGAGCAAGTGCTGCAAGTGAGCATAAAGCGCCCATTTGCGTTTGGGCATCGACGCTACACACGCTTCTCCAGTTCACATAACAGCGGCAGCTGATATGCGATTATCTTCAACTTGGCGACAGGCAGCGTGAAATAGGCAATGCGATCGATCTCTGGAAAACTTTGTCGTCGTCCGGATCTCGGCGGCCACTCCAATTCAAATGTATTGCTGGCGAACTGGCCGAGATCGAAATCCGCTTCTAGCGCAAATGCGTGGACTAGCTTGCCGCTTTTTTGCCGGACCGGCGGAAGCTCGAGCATGGCGCCTTCGGCGAAAAGACTGGTTTCTTCGGTGAACTCGCGTCGCGCTGTGGCGGCAATATCGTCTCCGGCCTCAACCAGGCCCTTAGGTATCGTCCACGCGCCAGCATCCTTCTTTGACCAGAAGGGCCCTCCCGGATGGGCGAGGAGGACTTCAAGCTCCTTTTCACGGCGGAACGCCAGAATCCCGGCGCTAATCTCTCTCGGGCGGGGCATTGACTTTGGCTTCCGATAGCTGCGTCTCTCTACCGCAGGACTTCTTCGACGGAGCTTGTCAAATAGACCGGCGTCTGCATGATTTTGTCACGATTGCGCCGAGAATGCCCGTTCCCCGCCCGAGCTCTTCGGAGCGAGATGGGGTAGGGCGCTGATCCAATTGCCTGCACGGGAGCCATGCCAATGCGATCTGGGTTCATCGTCGCCGTTGCGGCGGCATTTGCTGTTTTGATAGCGCCGCTGACAACGACCTTTGGTTTGAGCGCCATGGCCGAGGACGCCCCCAAAGACGTCAGGGGCATCTTTCTCATGAGCGACTACCCTGCAGTGACGCTGCGTCCTGGCGAGACCTCGACGATCAGTCTCAGGTTACAGAACTATGACATGACGCCGGAACGCCTGGGGCTCTCCGTCACTGGCGTGCCCGTGGGTTGGACGGCAACCCTGCTCGGCGGTGGCCAGCCGGTAGCGGCCGCTATGCCGGCGGCAAATTCCAGCGTTTCGCTTTCGTTGCGGCTCGACGTTCCGAAAAACGCGGCGATGGGGACGCAAACCATTACTGTCGCGGCGCAAGGCAACGCCTCGAATTTGCAATTGCCGATCAACGTGACGCTGGCGAAGGATCTCCCCGCCAAGCTGACGCTGACGCCGCAGCTTCCGGATTTGCGCGGTACGTCCAAATCGAGTTTCGAATATCAACTCGGCATCAAGAACGACAGCGGCAAAAAACTCACGGTGAGTCTGTCGGCTCAGGGGCCGCAAAACTTCGACACCTCGTTCACCGAGCAATATGGCACGCAGGAACTTAAAGCAGTCCCGGTCGATGCCGGCCAGAGCAAGGACGTGAAGCTTAAAGTGACGCCGCCGAATACCGCGGCAGCGGGCGATTATAAGATCATCGCACGCGTGGCCGCCGAAGACGCCTCGGCGACCGCCGACCTAGCGATGACCATCACCGGTCAGCCGAAGCTCGAAATCAGCGGCCGGGAGGGTCTCGTGTCTACGCGCGCCTCTGCCGGCAAGGAGAGCACGGTCCCGGTCATCGTCACGAATATCGGCACGGCTCCCGCCGACGATATTCAGCTGACTGGATCGACTCCGAGCGGCTGGAAAATCACCTTCGATCCCAAAACCGTCGACCGCATTGCCCCGAACGACAACAAGGAAGTGCAAGCGTCGATCACGCCGACGGAAAAGGCCATCGCCGGCGATTACGTAACGACCGTCCGCGCGTCCGCGCGCGGCGAATCGGCCTCGACCAATTTCCGCGTCACGGTGACGACGTCCACGATGTGGGGAATCGCCGGTGTCGGCATCATCGGTGTCGCGCTGTTGGTGATGGTTGGTGCGGTTGCAAGGTTCGGCCGCCGATGATTGCCGATGCCGTCATCGAGGCCCACGGGCTCACCAAAACCTATGGTTCGGCGGTCGCCGTCGACCACATTTCGTTTAGCGTCGGACGCGGCGAGATTTTCGGTCTGTTGGGTCCCAACGGCGCCGGCAAAACCACGACGATCTTGATGATGTTGGGGCTGACCGAGATTTCCGAAGGCGACGTGCGCGTGCTCGGATTCAATCCGGCGCGCGAACCGCTCTCGGTTAAACGCCGCGTCGGTTATCTTCCCGACACCGTCGGCTTCTATGACAATCTGACCGCGGCAGACAATCTACGTTACACCGCGCGGCTGATCGGGTTTCGCGCCATGGAGCGGGAAAAGCGGATCGCCGCCGCGCTCGACCGCGTCGGCCTTGCCGAATTCGCGGACAAACGGGTTGACACCTTCTCTCGCGGCATGCGGCAGCGGCTGGGCCTTGCCGAAATCGTGATGAAAGGCGCGCAAATCGCCATCCTTGACGAGCCGACATCCGGGCTCGATCCCCATGCCACGGCCGAGCTTCTTGGCATCATCCGCGGCTTCAAGACCGAAGGCGTGTCGGTTCTGCTTTCGTCGCATCTGCTTGAGCGGGTGCAGAGCGTTTGCGACCGGGTCGCGCTGTTTCACGCCGGGCGCATTGCGCTCATGGGCTCGGTGCCCGATCTCGGGCGCCAGGTGCTCGGCGGTGGCTATGTGGTCGACATCGAGGCCGATGGCGTCGGATTGCCCGAACGGCTCGCGCTCATTCCGGGGGTCAGCGGCGTCGAGAAAACGGGAATCGGCAAACTTCGCCTGCACGCCGACCGCGACGTCAGGCCGGAAGCCGCAGCCGAGGTGGTCGCCATGCAGGGGCGTCTGAAATATCTCGGCGTGCAAGAGCCGAGCCTGGAGGCGATTTACACGCGGTACTTCGAAGCCAAGCCGGAGCAGGGCGCCCAAGAAAGGACCCGCCATGCAGCGTGAAGGCTCGGCCTTTTCCGGTCTTGGCGTGGTCATGCTCAAGGAACTCTCGGACCACCTGACGAGCATACGCATGCGGGTGCTCGAATGGCTCGTGGTGCTGATTGCGCTTGCGGCGCTGTACGGCGCGATCCAGCAGATCAAGGATACGACGGCGGAAGACCCCTTCTTGTTCCTGCGGCTGTTCACGACGTCGCGCGATCCGCTGCCTTCATTCGTCTCATTCCTGTCCTTTCTGGTACCGCTCATGGCCATCGGACTGGGCTTCGACGCGGTCAACGGCGAACATAACCGGCGCACGCTATCGCGAATCCTGTCACAGCCGATCTATCGAGACGCGCTTCTGTTCGGCAAGTTTTTGGCCGGTCTAGTCACGCTTGCGATCAGCCTGATCGCGCTGTGGCTTCTCGTCGTCGGGCTCGGTCTCCTTCTCATTGGCATTCCGCCCGGCGCGGAGGAAATTGCCCGCAGCTTCGTGTTTCTCCTGGTGACGATTGTCTATGCCGGCGTGTGGTTGGCGCTGGCCTTGTTGTTCTCGGTCGTTTTCCGCTCTGCCGCGACTGCGGCGCTGATCACACTTGGGCTATGGCTGCTCGTGACGTTTATTTGGCCGGTGCTCTCGGGCGCGCTTGCGCAAATTTTCATTCCGCCAGATCCGCGCTATACGGCGCTCGGGCTGCAGACGCCCGCTACTGCGCAATTGGAGCAGATCCTGGCGCGGTTTTCGCCTTCGACATTGTACGCCGAGATCGTGGTGGCGCTTCTCGACCCCACAACGCGCGCGCTCGGCCCGATTTATCTCAGCCAACTGCAAGGCGCGGTGCTCGGCGCGCCGCTGCCGTTCGGCGAAAGCGTCCTGATCGCTTGGCCGCAGATGGTCGGGATGATCGCCACCGCGATCGTGCTGTTCGTCATCGGCTATGTGATTTTCCAGCGCCAAGAGGTTCGCGCGTAGGGTGCTGGCAAATCGCTACACAATGCGCACCTAAACAAAGAGGGCGGCCCGGGGGCCGCCCTCGAAGTTACTCTATTGTCGGTCACTAAACCGGAAGAACCTGAACGATCCTCATGGTGCGTGGTTCGACAATGACGATCTCATTGTTGAACACGAAATACAGATAGTGACGCCAACGCGGCTCGATCCGGATTAAGG
>CATPBC010000162.1 GCA_955652195.1 uncultured Xanthobacteraceae bacterium
CGAGCCGGATTCGCCGACGACGCCGAGCGTCTCGCCCTTGCGCAGCTCGATGCTCAAGCCGTCGCAGGCTTTGACGTGGCCGACGACCTTGCGCAACAGCCCGCTGGTGATCGGGAACCAGACTTTCAGGTCCTTGGTTTCGATCATCATCGGCGCATCCGGCTGCGGCGGCGCCGGATCAGGCTTCGGCTCGGCGGCAAGCAGCGCGCGGGTATAAGGATGTTCCGGCGCGGCAAAGACCTGCGCAACCGAGCCCTGCTCGACGATATTGCCGTCCTTCATCACGCAGACCCGTTGCGCGATCTTGCGCACGATGCCGAGATCGTGGGTGATGAACAACAGCGACATGTGGAGGCGGGATTGCAGGTCCTTCAGCAGCGCGATGATCTGCGCCTGCACCGTGACGTCCAGCGCGGTGGTCGGCTCGTCGGCGATCAAAAGATCGGGCTCGTTGGCGAGCGCCATGGCGATCATCACGCGTTGCCGCTGGCCGCCCGATAATTGATGTGGATAGCTTTTGAGCCGCATCTGCGGATCGGGAATGCCGACCTGGGTGAGCACCTCGATCGTTCGCTCGCGCGCGGCGGCGCCAGTCAATCCGCGATGTAACAGCAAAATCTCGCCGATCTGCTTTTCAATCGTGTGCAGCGGGTTCAGCGAGGTCATCGGCTCCTGGAACACGATGCTGATGTCGTCGCCGCGCACCCGGCGCATCTGCCGCTCGTCCAGTTGCAGAAAGTCGGTGCCTTTGAAATGGATCGCACCGGACGGATGCCGCGCCGCCGGGTACGGCAACAGCTTGAGGATCGAAAGCGCGGTCACCGATTTGCCCGATCCCGATTCTCCGACCAGCGCCAAGGTCTCGCCCTTGGCGATCTCGAACGAGATGCGGTCGACCGCCAGCGTCTCGCGTCCGCCGGAGCGAAAGGCGATGGAAAGATCGCGGACGGAGAGGAGAGGTGTGGTCATGTGTCAGTCATGCAGCGGGTCATGTGAACGTCTTGCGCGGATCGAAGGCGTCGCGCACCGCTTCGCCGATGAAGATTAATAGCGACAGCATCAGCGCGACAGTGAAGAAGCCGGTCAGCCCGAGCCACGGCGCCTGGACGTTGCCCTTGGCCTGGGACAGGAGTTCGCCGAGCGACGGCGAGCCCGGCGGCAGGCCGAAGCCGAGAAAGTCGAGCGCGGTGAGCGTCATCACCGACGACGACATGATGAAGGGCAGAAACGTCATCGTCGCCACCATGGCGTTCGGCAGCAGATGGCGGAACATGATCACGCGGTTGGAGACGCCGAGCGCGCGCGCCGCTTGGATATATTCGAAATTGCGGCCGCGCAGAAACTCGGCGCGCACCAAGCCGACAAGCCGCACCCAAGAGAATAGGAGCAGGATTCCGAGCAGGACGAAGAATCCAGGCACCAGCACCGAGGAGATGATCAGCAGCAGATAAAGCTCCGGCACCGAAGTCCAGATTTCGATGACGCGCTGGAACAACAGATCGGTCCAGCCGCCGAAATAGCCCTGCACCGCGCCGGCGGCGACGCCGATGATCGAGGAGACGATGGTGAGTATCAATCCGAACAGCACCGAAATGCGAAAGCCGTAGATCAGCCGCGCCAGCACGTCGCGGCCCTGATCGTCGGTGCCGAACCAGTTCATCTCCAGCGCGCCGCACTGGCTGTAGCCGTTTTTGGCGGCGAAATCGCAATCGCGCTTGTTCAGTAGCCAAGTCGGCTTTGAGGGAAATGCCGACGGCGGGCGATCATTGATCGTGCGGTAGGAAAAACGGATCGGCGCCCAGATTACTGTGGCGTGATGCTCATCGAGAAACCGCTGGATGTAAGGATCGCGATAATCGGCCGCGGTGCCGAGCGTGTCGCCGAATTCGGTGTCGGGATAGGTCACGAAAACCGGAAAGTAATTCTTGCCATCGAAGTGAATGAATAGGGGCCGGTCGTTGGCGATGAGCTCGGCGAACAACGAAAGGATGAACAGCGCGAGAAACATCCAGAGCGAAAAATGACCCCGCCGATTGGCCTTGAAATTGCGCCAGCGCCGGGCGTTCAGCGGGGAAAATTCGAATCCCAGCGGCGGCGCGGTGACCCCCATCGGACCGGCTGGCTCGACATCCGGCCGCAGCTCTTCGCGGCCGAGCAGGCTCTGCGGAACCCTGATCTTTTCTTCCGCTTCGAGCTTGACGTCCACCTAGACCTCCCGCGTCTCGAAATCGATGCGGGGATCGATCCAGGTATAGGTGAGGTCGGAAATCAGGTTCACGACGAGGCCGACCAGCGCGAAGATGTAAAGGTTCGCAAATACCACCGGATAATCGCGGTTGAGCACGCTCTCGAAGCTCAACAGCCCAAGTCCGTCGAGCGAGAAGATGGTTTCGATGAGCAACGCACCGGCGAAAAAGGCCGACACGAACGCTGCCGGAAAGCCGGCAATCACCAAAAGCATCGCGTTGCGGAAAATGTGGCCATACAGCACCTGCAGCTCGGAACAGCCCTTGGCGCGCGCGGTGAGCACATATTGTTTCCGCAGCTCCTCCAGGAACGAGTTTTTGGTCAACAGCGTCATCGTGGCAAATGCTGCCAAGCCCATCGAAACGATCGGCAGCACCAAATGCCAGAAGTAGTCGAGTATTTTCTGCCACCACGGGAATTGCGACCAGCCGTCGGACACCAATCCGCGCAACGGGAAAATCTGAAAGAACGAGCCGCCGGCGAACAAAATAATGAGCAGAATCGCGAATAGGAATCCAGGAATTGCATAGCCGACGATGATGACACCGGAAGTCCAGATATCGAACTGCGAGCCGTCCCGTACCGCCTTGCGGATGCCGAGCGGGATTGAGATCAGATAGCTCAGTAACGTCATCCAGACGCCGAGCGAGATGGAGACCGGCAGCTTCTCAGAGATTAGGTGCAGAACGCTGACATCGCGGAAATAGCTCTTGCCGAAATCGAAGCGCACGTAATTCCAAAGCATGATGAAGAAGCGCTCGTAAGCCGGCTTATCGAAGCCGAACTGCTTCTCCAGGCTTTTGACGAATGCCGGATCGAGGCCCTGCGCGCCGCGATATTTGGAACTGACCTCGGCCTGGGGGCCGCTTGCGCCGGCGCCGCGCGAACTGAAATCGCCGCTGGCCGAGCCGGAAATGCGCGACGTCGCGCCAGTATCGGCGCCGGATAATTGCGCGATGACGCGCTCCACCGGGCCGCCCGGCGCGAATTGAACGACGGCGAACGAGACCAGCATGATCCCGAAAATCGTAGGGATCATGAAAAGAATGCGGCGGGCGATATAGGCGGTCATGACTGCGTCATAGGCCCGGTGTCGTCATTGCGGGACTTGGCGGTCTCTAGTTTGGACCGCGACGATAAACCATTAACCGGCGTAAGCGTTTCCTCTAGGCGCAGCATAAATGCTTGATAGGCGGGGACAAGTGTGGTGCCGCCGCCCGGGGATCAGCCCCTGAGCCGAATTTTTGACCCTTTATCGGAGTCATACCACCAAGTTTCTGGGATAGCGCGAAAATAACGCGGCTGCGCGGGCGGGCGGCCGAACACGTCCCAGTAGGCGATCCAGTGCGATGCCTTATACCAATTCGGAATCCAGTAA
>CATPBC010000163.1 GCA_955652195.1 uncultured Xanthobacteraceae bacterium
CCCCCGGCGCTGACTGGGATGCGCGGTCAGCATCCTGGCTCATTCGAGGTCGCGCATGCATTCGCGCGTGAAGGCCAGCGCTTCGGCGTCGACGACGCCCCAGCCGAAGAGAGCTATGATTTGGTCGTCGTTGGCGGCGGCATCAGCGGGCTTTCCGCCGCATGGTTTTATCGGCAGGCCGTTGGGCCGCATGCCCGTATCCTTATTCTCGACAATCACGACGATTTCGGCGGCCATGCCAAGCGTAACGAATTCGTGGCCGGGCGGCGCACGCTGATCGGCTACGGCGGCAGCCAATCGATTCAATCGCCAAAAACCTTGTGGAGCAATGTGGCCAAGGGTCTGTTGCGCGATATCGGCGTCGATATCGCGCGGTTCGAGACCGCGTTTGAGCGCGGCTTCTATTCTTCCTTTGGCCTGTCACGCGGCGTGTTTTTCGACCGCGAAACGTTCGACCGCGACATACTCGTTACCAACGATCCGCTTTTGTCGCGCCGAACGGAGGCAGGCGAAGCGCTGACAAATTTTATCGCGGCGATGCCGATTGCCGATCCCAGCAAGCAACAATTGCTGTCGCTGTACGATCCCGCCCGCGATCCGCTCGCCGGCAGATCTGCCGATGAGAAGCTTAAAATTCTCAAGACTACGAGCTATCGCGTTTTTCTCATTAAGCTATGCGGCTGCAGCGAGGAAGTGGCGAATTGCTTCCAGGGTCGTCCGCTCGGCTTCTTCGGGCTCGGCTGCGACGCGGTGCCGGCGTTCGATCTGCGCAGCTTCGGTTATCCCGGCTTCGCCGGATTGGGTCTTTCCTCCGACGAGCATCCGGAATGGAGCGAGCCGTACATCTATCATTTCCCCGACGGCAATGCCTCGCTCGCGCGCCTCCTGGTGCGCGCGCTCATTCCGGGCGCGGCGCCTAGCCGCATAATTAACGACATCGTGCTTGCCAGCTTTAACTTAATGGACGACACCTTGCTCGCCAGCTTTGACTACGATCAACTCGATCGCAATGACAGCAGCGTCCGCATCCGTCTCTCATCGACCGTGATCGATGTGCGTCAACACGGCGAGGCGGTCAGTGTCGGCTATGTCCGCGGCGGCGCGCCGCATCGCGTCACGGCGAAGCACGCCGTGCTTGCATGCTTTCACATGATGATTCCATATCTCATGCCGCAGCTGCCGCAGGCGCAGCGCGAGGCGCTCGCGCTCAATGTGAAGACGCCGCTGGTTTATACCAATGTCGTGACGCGCAATTGGCAGCCGTGGCTCGCGCTCAAGGTCTCCGACATTTCCGCGCCGATGAGCTTCTTCAATCACGTGGCGCTCGACTTTCCGGTTGACCTCGGCGGCTATCGCCATCCGCGCGATCCGGCGGAGCCAATTCTGTTACATCTCGAGCACGTGCCGGGCGCACCGAATTCCGGGTTCGATGCGCGCGCCCAATTCCACATCGGCCAAGCGAAGCTTTTCGCCATGACGTTCGCGGATTTCGAAGTGCGGATCCGCGATCAGCTCGACCGCATGCTCGGCCCTGGCGGTTTTGCTAGCGAGCGCGACATCGTCGCGATCACGGTCAATCGCTGGCCGCACGGTTACGGCTACGTCGAAAATTTGCTGTTCGACGGTGATGATTACGATGATCGCGTTCTCAAACTGGCACGCCAGCCGTTCGGTCGCGTTACCATCGCCAATTCCGACGCCGGTGGCGATGCCTATGCGCACCTCGCCATCAACGAGGCCGCACGCGCGGTGCAAGAATTATTTTCCTAATGCAGTTTTACTTGTGGCTCGGTGCGCCGCGTGATGAGCCGGACAAGCGTGTCGAGCGCGACCTTGATCAAACCATGCAGCGCATATTCGTGCATCTTATAGAGCGACACATACATAAATCGCGCGAAATAGCCTTCGACAAAAAAGCTGCCGCCGACCAGCTTGCCCATCAAGCTGCCGACCGTGCTGTACCGGCCGAGCGATACCAGCGAGCCGAAGTCCCGGTAATGCCACGGCTGGACAGCTTGCCCGGCCAGCCTGCGCCGCAGTTGTTTCGACAGATGCGTCGCCTGCTGATGCGCGGCCTGGGCGCGCGGCGGCACCAGGGCGTTTTTTTCCGGCCATGAACAGGCGGCGCAATCGCCGATCACAAAGATGTTGTCGTCGCGCGTGGTCTGCAGGGTCTGGCGCACGACGAGCTGATTACTGGCATTGGTTTCGAGCCCATCGATGTTTTGTAGGAAGGCAGGCGCTTTGACGCCGGCGGCCCAGACGACGAGTTCGGCATTGATGCTGCGGCCGTCGGCAAGCCTGATCTCGTTCGGCAGGACGGCGGCGACCTTCGCCGACGTGTAAACCTTGACGCCGAGCTTACCCAGGAGCTCGGTCGCTGCTTCGGAGATTCGTTCCGGCAATGCCGGCAGGATGCGATCCGCAGCCTCGATGACGTGCAGTGTAATATCCCTGTCGGGATCGATGCGATCGAGGCCATACGCAACGAGCTCTCGCGTCGTCTTGTGCAGTTCGGCGGCGAGTTCGACGCCGGTAGCGCCGGCGCCGACGATGGCGACCTGAAGCTGGCCCGGCCGCAACGGCTCGTTCTGATTTTGCGCACGCAGGCAGGCGTTGACGAGCCGGCGGTGGAATCGCGCCGCTTGCTCGGGTGTGTCCAGGCAGATCGCGTGCTCCGCGGCGCCCGGCGTGCCGAAATCATTGGTCATGCTGCCGACCGCCAAAACTAAAGTATCGTATGGATAGCCGCGCGCCGGCGTGACCTCGGTGCCATCCTCCTCGACAACCGGAGCGACCAGCACCTCGCGCCGGCTGCGGTCGAGCCCGATCATCTCTCCGGTGCGATAATGAAAGTGATGCCAGTGGGCCTGCGCCAGATAATCGAGCTCATGATGGCCGAGATCCATGCTGCCGGCGGCAATCTCGTGTAAGAGCGGCTTCCATAAATGCGTACTGGCCTTATCGATCAGCGTTACGTCTGCTTTGCCGCGACGACCGAGTTTGTCGCCGAGCCGGGTGGCAAGTTCGAGACCACCGGCGCCGCCGCCAACCACAACAATCCGATGCGGGCGGGCTAACTGATCCGCTGCGCCC
>CATPBC010000164.1 GCA_955652195.1 uncultured Xanthobacteraceae bacterium
CCATTTCTTGTTCTTGAACAGGGCGCGAAGCGACTAAGGTAACTTGTCGTCCGTGAAGAACGCCGATCATCCGGGCTTAAGGGTTTCTGACGGCTGTAGGTTTCTGTAGATGGTTGCGCTGAACCACGCGCACAAAATGCTGATCCAGAGGAACAGTAGCCTGAAGTTGTAGCCCGCCGCGGCGAGAACCGCGTTTGCGGCATCACCGCGGCTTCCGGCGAGATGGTTGCGACCCATGCGGTGCTCGTTCTTGAGATGGCCTATTACGGGTTCGACGGCGGACCGGCGCCGGAAGGCGCGCTTGATGGCGGAGGACAGACCGCGTTTCTGGCCCGCAACGTAAACCTTGAACGCCTTTTCCTTCGACGCGTTGTGCCCGCGATAGCCGGCGTCGGCGACGATCTTCGCCAGGCTTGCGCCGACGCTCGCCTCAATCTCGGGAATGACGACTGCGAGGGTATGGCCATCATAGGGATTGCCCGGCAGCGCCTTGGCGTGCAGTACGAACTGACCGCCCTTGCAGCGGTTGACCGGCGTCGCGACGCTCACCTTGACCCCGAACTCGTAAGGCTTGTGGGCTTTTCCCTTGCCTATGCATTCGACCTCTGGCGCATGCAACGAGTAGATCTTCTTGCCGCGCTGCCGTTGACGCTGATCGCGAACCTGATGGGCCAGCGACAGCGGCAAGGCGAAGGTGTCATCGAGGGAGGGGTTATCGGCGATCTTGCGCCTGATATCGCGGATAACGCGGCCCAGCAGGGTTCTGATCCTGCGCAAAGCCTTGTTCGCGCGCTTGAACTGTTTGGCATGGGCGTAGCGCTGGTGCTTGATCAGGGCGAACTTGCCAACCCGCGCGTAGGACTGGCGAAGCTTGATGCCTCTCGCCCGCGCCAGACGCACCAGCCGCTCGCGGGCCCTATGCATCAGCCTGGCATCCGTCGGGAAGCTGATCGCTTTCTCCTGCACGGTGGTATCCACAATGACCTGGGTGAAGTCGGCCGGCCTGGCTGCACCCATGCGGATGGCGGATGCGAGGCTTTCCTGAACCAGCGCCGCCAACTTCGCTTCGCCCATGCGCTGCCGCCAGCGCGTCAGTGACGATCGATCGAACACCAGCCGGTGCTGGAAAAACTCTTCGCCGCAGAACAGCTGGTAATACGGGTTCTCCACCCAGCGCTCGCACAGCACCTCGTCCGAAAGATCGTGCATGTGTTTCAAGATGGCCAGTCCCGCCATCAGCCGTGTCGGCAACGGCGGCCGGCCGGGATCGTCGTCATAAACCGCGCCAAACCGATCTTCAAGAAACCGCCAGTCGATCGCACCCGCCAGCTTCACCAGCGAATGGTCGAGATCTACGATCTGATCCAGTCTGGCCTTGAACAGATCTTTCTGACCGCTTTCCCGACGCTCTTTCGGTCGCATCCCGACCTCCGCTGCTGCTTCGCAACGTCGATAGAATCACGACACCCGCGCCAAATCAATTTGCAAGGAAACCTGCGCCCATCCCGTCAAAACTGGCAAAAACAAATACTTACAGCCAGAGAAAATCGATTCCCGCTCAAGCGGTTAAGAGTTCTTCACGGTCGACTGCGTAGGCGCGGCGGGATCAGCACTGTAAATGTGCTCGCTGTCAGGGGTGATGACCCTGATCCCGGGCTTCGATTGCTGGGCAAAGGCGGCCGACGAGATTATCGTCAGCGCCGCAATCAACGGTAGGCGAAAGAGGTTCATTACGAATACCCTCTCGAAGACACGCCATTTTTTGCGCTTTGTATCCCCCAGTCAATTCACGTTCGCGCGCTGATCAGCGCTGATCCTTTACCGTGCGCGCATTTATAGTCGACGCAATAAACCCAAGAAGGCCGCCTCAGTTGGCGACCTCTTTCATCTTCCGATCACAAGAACCGGCCCCAGCGGGGGGTACACGCTGAGGCCGTCGGGGTGCTGTGTGTCTACGATGGGGGAAGACACAGTCCAAGAATACAACACAGAGGCCACCGGTTCCGCATAAGTCACGTTGCCGCGCGATCAAAACGCGCGCGACGAAACGTAGCATTGCATTTTCGATCGCGGAGGCACGTCCTTCAATGGAATTTTCTCAGTGCTGGGCGCGCTTTCGATAGAGACTAGCGCATGCTCGAGCTTTGGAATAACTGGTACGAAACCCTGGCCTCGATTGAGGCGCTTGCCACCGTCATCGTTATTGTCGTGGTGGCTGCCGGCGTTATTACGCTCGCGGAAAGTCGGCAGCGATAAGCTGACCGAGACGCGCGAGATGTTGAGGGCGCGGTCATAGGGAAACGGCCCCAGCGCGGGGCAGTTGCACTGAGGCCGTTCCAATTCAGACGCCCGACAGGTGACTTGGGGGGTGAACCTATCGGTGCCTCCCCCAGCATTGGGAAAACCCAACACGGGTCAATACAAGCCGCCAGTAGGGAAAAGGTTCCAAGCACCGTGTCCTAATTTCGTAGTGCGGGTGGACAGCACCGATCAGACCGCCAGCGCGGCCCTTCAGACCCCCGGCTATTGGCGATCCCAGCAGGGTTCGAACCTGCAACCCACGGAGTAGAAATCCGTTCGGCATCGTTTGGAATCAAAGCGTTAGCAGCGCCGTGTTGCGATAGTGTTGCGCGGCGCTGCTTGAACGGCATTAAGC
>CATPBC010000165.1 GCA_955652195.1 uncultured Xanthobacteraceae bacterium
CCGCCAGAGGTGATGGTGCGGTTGAGTTTATTCGCGCGCACAAAGGCGAGCATCGCGTCGCGCTTGTAATCGTGCAGCCGCGCTTCCTGGGCCAAAATCTGATCGTGCAAGCGGATATTGAAGCCGCCTTCGGGCAACCGCAAATCGTCGGGAATGACGATGTTGATGCGTTCGAGACTGGCATCGATGGCGGCGGTCGATTCGATCGTCTCGTGCATGGTCTTCAGCGCCGTCCAGGCGCCGGTGTACCGCGACATCGCCCAGCCATAGAGGCCGTAATCGAGCACTTCCTGGACCCCCGCAGGATTGAGGACGGGGATCATCACGTCGATAAAGTGATATTCGGACTGGTGGGCGGTGGTGGACGATTCCGCGGTATGGTCGTCGCCCATCAGGGCTAACACCCCGCCGTGTGTCGCCGAGCCGGCCAAATTGGCGTGGCGGAAAACGTCACCAGTGCGATCCACCCCGGGGCCCTTGCCGTACCACATGGCAAAAACGCCATCGTACTTGCCTTCGCCGCGCAGCTCGGCCTGCTGAGAGCCCCACACCGCGGTTGCCGCCAGGTCCTCGTTGAGCCCGCCTTGAAACCGAATATCGCTTTTCTCGAGAAAGCGCCGGGCGCGCAGAAATTGGCTGTCGAGGGTGCCAAGGGGCGAACCGCGATAGCCGGTCACAAAACCGGCGGTGTTGAGACCGTTGCGCCGGTCGAGCTCCTTCTGCATCAGGCAGAGCCGCACTAGAGCTTGATAACCAGTCACGAAAACGTGGCGCTGGGTGAGATCGTATTTATCGTCCAGTGTGACGTCCCGCAGCGCCATACGCACCTCCAAGGGCCAGTTTGCCCTTATGCGCCCGATATTTCCAGAGAGGAACTTTGCTATGCGGGAAATATAGGGCAGGTCGGCGACGGAACAACCGGCGGATCAACCGGGCCGACGCACCGAAAATTGCTGGTGGAGCTTAACTAGGCTGCCCGAATGCGTGGGCGCAAGCGTCGAAGCAGGATTGGGATTTCCGCCGCTGGCACTGCCTTACTGAAGAGGAATCCCTGGACTTGCATGCACCCTTCGGCGCGCAGGAGGTCGAGCTGCTCTTCAGTTTCGACCCCTTCCGCCGTGGTGATCATGCCGAGGCTCGACCCGAGCCGCATCACAGCACGGATAATGGCCATGCAATCGTTGTCTCTGCCGAGTTCGCGAATGAACGAGCGGTCAATTTTGATTTTGTCGAACGGGAAGCTCCGCAAATAGCTCAACGACGAGTAACCGGTACCAAAATCGTCCATGCAGATGCGTACCCCAAGATCACGGAATTGATGCAATGCATCGAGCACGGCCCGGTCTGCCTGCAGTAAAACGCTTTCCGTGATCTCCAATTCGAGCCGCGAGGCGGCAAGCCCGGATTGACCAAGCGCGGAAACGACCGACAGGGCCAGCATCGGATTGCGAAATTGCACGGCCGAAAGATTGACCGCGATGGCGAGCTTGGCCGGCCAATTAACGGCATCACGGCAAGCCTGTTTGAGAACCCAATCGCCGAGCGGCACAATCAGCCCGATCTCCTCGGCCACTGGAATGAACTCGTCGGGCGGGACTAGGCCGCGGTCTGGATGATGCCAGCGGAGCAGCGCCTCAAATCCGCAGACCTCGCCGCGTCCAAGGTCGATGAGCGGCTGGTAATGGAGCTCAAACTGATCGGCCTGGAGCGCCTTGCGCAGGTCGAGCTCGAGCGTTCGACGCTCCTGCATCTGCGCATCCATCTCGGCCTGGAAAAAGTGATAAGCGCCACGCCCATCGGACTTGGCGCGGTAAAGCGCCATATCGGCGTTGCGCAGGAGCTGATCGGGTTCTTTGCCGTCGGCAGGCGCCATTGCGATGCCGATACTGGTTCCGATGATCAGCTGATGGCTTTGCACCTCGAACGGTTCGACCAGCTCGGCAATGACCTTGCCGGCAAGCTCGCTCGCGCTCTCCGGAGTTGCATTTCGTTGCACGATTGCGAATTCGTCGCCGCCTAGCCGCGCCACCGTATCGCTCGCCGATACGACGCGCTGCAGCCGTTCCGTTACCGCACAAAGCAGCGCATCACCGACCGAGTGTCCCAGCGAATCGTTGACGCTTTTGAAGCGATCGAGGTCGAGGAACATAACCGCAATCCGATCACCGCGGCCGAGCGCTTTCTCCATTTTATCCTGGAACAGAACGCGATTAGGCAAATTGGTCAGTGCATCATGCCGGGCCATGTGCATGATCTTGGCTTCGGCCTGCCGGCGCTCCGTGACATCCTCATAGGTGGCGACCCAACGCCCGTCCGCAGTCGGACAGTACAGACATGAAACGACCCGGCCGTTGTTGAGCTCATAAAGATGAGGCTTCGCTATCCGGTCTCTGAGAAATTCGGCCTGCTCAGCCAAGAGTTGCTCGACAGTTTTGCCGGGATGGTTGTTCACAGCAATGCTCGAAGACAGAACTTCCTTGTAATTTATGCCCGCCTTAACTTGATCGGGCGGAAGCTTGAATATTTCCAGAAAGCGCCGATTGAAAACTTCAAGCCTGTTCTGCGCGTCGTATAGGCAAAGGCCTTGCGACATGTTTTCCAAGGCGGCGTCGAGCAACAGGTTTGATTGCCGCAGTGACCATTCCTGTTTTTTAAGCCGACTAACGTCGCCGCATAGCACGATGAAGCCGCCGTCGCTGGTGGGGCTGCGGCTTAACCGTAGCCAACGGCCGTCGGCCATGAGTGTCTCGCTGGTAGCGTGAACGGTCTTGTCGCGCCGCATAAGCATGTGGGAGGCATCGGCGGCGCCCTGCAGGGCCGGTGTCAGCTCGACGAGTGGCGTGCCCGGCTTGAGGAGCCCAGCCGAGATGCCAAGGAACTCTGCCGCCTGGGCGTTTGCCAGTACTATGACGTCATCGGCATCCACGACGACGACGCCATCCTGCGAGCGTTCCAACGCATCGGTCAGCCTTGCCTGGGCGCTGCGGCGCTGCGCCACCTCGCGGTCCATCATGGCTTTGATGTTGTCGCGCATCACTCCCATCGCGGCGAGCAGCGCGCCGAGCTCATCCGCGCTGCCATGCGGCACGGCGACGTCGAGTTTGCCGGCGGCGATCCGCTCGGCGACAGCGGAAGCTACCGCAACGGGCCCTACGATTCGGCGTGCGAGCGTCCAAGCGACAACGCCGGACAAAGCGAGAGCCAATGCAGTTCCAGCGATGTTTAATTGCATGTCGCGCGCCACGGTGGCGCGCGCGCTTTGTCGGTAAAGGAAGCCGTCGCCGGCCGTGTAGTTCACCAGCAGATCGATTTGTTCGTCGACCTTGAAAGCATATCGGTCGAGCGTTTCCCAGTTCAGCTCGGCCGTCGCGCCATTGACGAGTCGTTCACAGACCTTTTTCCAGGCTTCGACCGCACTTTTTACGTTTTCGGCAGCACGTGCAGCGCGAGCCGACTGAGAACGCCCGGCGGCGATCTGAAGATCCTCGGCAAGCGACGCGCCAAGCTTTTCGATCTGATTGTTGAGCGCCGCGCGCATCTGCGGGTCAGCAGCGATCCACTGCCGCGTGAATGCGGCGCGCATTGCGGCAAAATCGGCTGCCGCCGCGCGCGCGTAATTGATCGACATCAGCGATTCGTCGAACGTTTTGTCGACCAGGACACCCGCGTGTCTTATGCCGAAGGTCGCGTAGATACCTAACGCGGCGGTGATCACGCTCATGAACAAGAACGCAACGAGGATACGACCGCGAATGGTCATACAGAGCGATGCCGCCCTCGCGACCGTGTCGCGCCAGGTAGACGCCAGTACTGACTGGAGTAACGCTATTCGCCCGTGCCGCATGGATAGCCCTGATTACGGGCTCAGGGCGTATATCGGACGGCGTTAAAGGCGCTGCAGCAAACGCGTCAATCTTCCTGGGTTCCTTAACGCAAACTTATGAACCCGTTAACGGCCCCTTAACTGGGACGCCGCACTTTCAAGAAACGTGATCTGTTCGCCCGCCGGACCGTTCGATGGCGCTCGGGCGTACAAAAGGCAGTCGATGACCCTAGACGAAGCGATGAGGTATTCTCACCGCCTCTTTGTCGTTCTCGCAGGCGCAGCCTTCCTGATCGGATTGGGCACGCTGGTGGGATTGGCTTTGCCGCAATATACGATTTCGCAAAAGGGTCGCGAATTCCACCCGGGAGAAATCAGCATCAAGCGCGGCGAAACGTTGCAGGTTGTGAATGACGACGCAGACCTGCTGCATCACGCCTATATCGATTCACCAAAATTCTCGTACGACTCCGGCGACCAGCAGCCAGGCAGCAAGACCGATATCGCCTTTCCCGCGGCGGGTGATTTTGAGGTGCTTTGCGCAATTCATCCGAAAATGCGGCTGATGGTCCACGTCCAATAGGGAGCTACAGGATCTTGGTGCCGAACAGTTCAGCGTGCACCACGTAGTAGGTCCCCAGAAACAGCGCGAGCGACGCGAGATAGCCGATCGGCATCAGCGCACAGTCTCGCACTTGTGCCGATTCGCCGGCGTCATCGAGCGCAATCCCAACGAGCGCTACCACGATCAGCGAATGTCCGATCAGGTCGATCTTGCCGAACGCGAACACGGCGCTGACAAACATCGTAATTAACATAATGGCGGCGATGCGCCGGACCAGCGGCGTCCAGAGCAACGAAAACGCCAGCGCGAATTCGATTGCACCCGCCGCGCGCATAAAGAAATCCGGGTCAAATCCCAATGTCATTTCCGGATGCTGGACAAGCAGCGGATATGACCATTGCGGATAGGCCCATTTTTCAATGGCGGCCCACATCAGCGTGATGGCCGCAGCGTAGCGCAAGACGTCGATTGGGCGCTTGCCGAAAAAATCCGTTCGCGCGCCAACCAAGGCAAGATAAGCGGCAATGCCGAGAAAGATCGGATAATCGGCTAGATGAAACGCGCCGTATTCCCAAACACCGATGTCGAAGAGGGCGACGATACCAAGTGCCGAAAAGGGCATCGTGTGCCGTGACAGCATGCCTGCGGCAATGCCTAACTGTATTGCGGCGACCCAAAGCGAATTAGTCTTCAATTCGGGGGTCAGCAAGATCCCGCCCAGTGCCCAAATAGAGATGAAAAAGAACGCACAGGCGGCGCGGAAGATAATCTCGATATTTTCGCGCAGATAATAGGTGGCTTGGTTCAATGCCCGCTGGATGGCGCTGCCCAGCGGCGTGACATCGAGCGCGCTGCCGGTCATCAGACCGAGAAGCGAAAGCCCGGTCAGGAGTTCGAAATCCGGGCAGAGGACATTGGCAAGACCGACCGGTTGCCCGGCGACATCGAAGGCACAGAACCATTTGACGTGTGCGCTGGCTGGCTCGGTCATGATCGCGTCGATCACGCAAGCAAGCAACAACGCGGCCGCGATTGGCAGCCGGCTGGTAAGCCGGGTCATCGGGGGCCTCCTCACGCAACGCGACGATCGCTGCACGCCGCCGCACGCAGCTCGCTGATATGTTTAATGCTTTACCACAAATTTTAGGTTCCTCGTCATGCATTAATTAAGTTTTGGTTAATCTTCAACATGACCAGCGCATGATGCTGAAAAGTCGAGCGATCTAGCTAGACGGACGGTAAGCGGTCGGCACTAAATCTCGGGTCTGTAAGCATTGCCAGGCCGCGAGAGATAGAATGCTCGTTGTGATTGGAGTCCTAAGTATTCTCACCGGCGCTCTTCTTGCCGGCACGTCCAGACGTTTCCCGGCTTATGTGCGGGTCCTCGAGATCGGTGCCGGTTTTCTGCTGATATGTGGATTGGCGCTATCCAGCTGCGCGTTGCCGGTTGTTTTGTAAAACCTCCCTATCCCGCACAGAAATCTCACGGCGGACGATGTACCGCCGTGTTTTCGGATAAGCGATTGGCGGAATTTAGCGAGGCAAAACCGGGACCGGGTAAGGTCTGGGCGCGCTGCTGAGCGCATTGAGAAACGCGATTAAATCGGCCTTCTCGCTATTCTGCAGATTGAGCGGATGAATATCATTATCGCGGCTCGGCCGATCGATGCCGCCGCGATCGTAAAGGTCGATAACCTCCACCAAGCTCGATATCGAGCCATCATGCATATAGGGCCCGCGGTGCGCCACGTCGCGCAAGGTCGGAGTCTTGAATGCATGCTGCAGCTTTACTGAATTCGGAAACAGCCGCCCGCGGCCCAGATCGTCATCCTTGGCGACGCCGATGTCATGGAAAGACCCATCGGTAAAAGCCCAACCACTGTGGCATACGGCGCAGTTTGCTTTGCCATTGAACAGAGCAAAACCCCGTTTTGCAGCTGCGCTAATGGCTGCTTCATCGCCGCGAATCCATCGATCAAACGGAGCGTCGGTCGATACGATGGAGCGTTCGTAGGTGGCCAAAGATTGCTCGACTCGTTCTCGCGTCACGCCGCCTTCGCCGAATGCCGAATCGAACCCGGCCACATAGCCGGGTATCGCCGAGAGCCGCTGCAACAGCACCTTTTCCGGCAAATTCATATTGCCCTGTCCGGTGATCGGACCCATTGCGACGCTCTCGAGATCGCGGAAGTGCCCATCCCAACCGAGTTTCGGTATCCAGGCGATGTTGAGTAGTGTCGGGCTGCGCAACGGCAGCCGCACCTGATTTTCTCCGATCGCCCGCGGTTCTCCATCCCCCCATGACAGACCGGGATTGTGGCAAGTGGCGCACGATCGGACGCGCGCACCCGACAATATTGGATCAAAAAACAGAACTCGGCCGAGTTCTTCTTTGGCCCGGCTGTAGGGATCTTCCTTAGGATACGGAATCGCGGCAGGGCGCCAGTACTGACGCTTGAGCGCGTATAGACCGATCTCCGCCGCGCCAAACAAGCTTCCGCCAGCGGCAAACAGGAGCGTTGCGGCCGCGGTCAAAACGGCGGCGATCTTCATCGCCTGCCAAAGCCGATCATCTCGCATGAGCAACGATCACATCGCGCATGGGCGACGATCTATCGGTCCAGGTTGACGAACCGTTAACATGATATGAACCCGCCCATCTGCCCAGGTCATCACGCATTTACCATTACTCGCTGTGCGGCCTTGGTACGGCCTGGGTACGGCCTTTGCGCGGACTGGGTACAGGCCTGCGCGGCGCAAATGCTCCGCAACGCGGCGGGGTGTCACGTGCGAGGAATGAGGAAGCTCTCTTAAATCCTGTTGCCGGCGCTCCAGCTCCAGAAGTCGCGGCCTTCTTCGCGCAGAAAACGCGCCAACACCATGTTGTGCACTTCGGAAGCGCCATCGACTAGACGCGCGGCGCGAGCAGCGCGGTAGATCCATTCCAGTATTGTATCCTTCGAATAGCCGCGCGCCCCGTTGAGTTGGATGGCGGTGTCGGACGCCTCGTGTAGCGTATCGGCTACATGCACCTTGGCCATCGAGATCTCTTTGCGCGCGCGGTCGCCGTGATCGAGCTTCCAGGCAGCATGCATGGTCAGCAGGCGGCCGATTTGGATACGCTGCGCGACTTGGCCGAGCTTTATCTGCACGCTTTCACGGTCCGCAAGCTTGATGCCGAAACCTTCGCGCTTGTTCACGTAGTCCTGGGCAATCTCCATGCAACGCTTGGCAAGCCCGAGCCAGCGCATGCAGTGCGTCAGGCGCGCCGGGCCGAGCCTGATCTGTGTCACTTTGAGACCATCGCCGATGTCGAGAAGCACGTTTTCGTCGGCGACTTCGAGGCCATCGAATTCGAGTTCGCAATGGCCGCCGTGTTCCTCCGGGCCCATTATCGGGATGCGGCGTAGGATGCGCCAACCCGGCTGGTCGCGATGGTAGAGAAACGCGGTCAGGCCGTGGCGTCTATCGTCCGACGTTCTTGCAATCACGATAAAATGCGCGGCCTCGGCGGCGCCGGTGATGAACCACTTGCGCCCAGTGATGACCCA
>CATPBC010000166.1 GCA_955652195.1 uncultured Xanthobacteraceae bacterium
CTTTGCCCATGACATCTCCTCCCATTTACGAATAAGGGTAACATTATCGGGAGAGAAGTCTCTCGCCAAAGCGAATTATGATAGTGCGACCATTTACAACGGCGGTTCGAGTCCGCCTTCTTTCTTGCTGGCAATCCACGCCTCGTCCAAATCAAGTTCGCGTTCTATGCGTCGGCGCGCTTCATCGGTGATTTGGCCGTTTTGTAACAGACGGTAAATGTAGTCGCGTTCGGCCGCGATCAAATCCGATCTTATCTCGGCGGCGGCCGAGGCGTGATCGACACCCTCCGAGGTTTGCATCGGCAAGCGACGGAAACGATAGTCATGACGCGCGCGTAAGATCGCCAAGACTTCGGGGGAAATTTCGCCCTCGGCTGCGAGCTTTTCTAGCCGGCTTTGCGCCAGCTTTAGCGCTTCAGTTCGTGCGGCAAGCTCGGCCCTGTGCTCGCGCTCACGTTCCTCGGCGGCATGGCTCGTCAAGCCTAACCAGCGCACAGTTCGGGGTAGAAGCAGTCCCTGACCAACCAGCGTAACGACAATGAGACCAAAGGTGATGTAGAGAATAAGATCGCGGTCCGGAAATGGCGCGCCGGAGGCGGTAGTCAGCGGAATTGCTAATGCTGCGGCAAGCGAAACGACCCCACGTATGCCGACAAAGGCAAGAAAAAATACCCATTGCCACGGCGGAAGCGGATCCCGGCGCGCCACCGCCGGGCTCAACCAGCGTGGCAGGTATGTCGCCGGATAGACCCAAATAAATCGCGCGACCACTACGACCAGCACTGTGAGCAGGGCGGCAAATATCGGCTGGTGCAGAAGGCTGAGATCGGTACGTTCCATGAGGGTGCGAATCTGCAGCCCCGTCACCAAGAAGACGAAACCTTCGAGCAAATAAACAAGTAAATCCCAAAAGAAGATTCCCTGTAGCCGCGTCGCCGCCGGGATGAGTAGCGGGCCGTTCCAGCTTACGAACAGGCCGGCTGCGATCGTCGCCAGCACGCCCGAACCGCCGATGTGAGCTGGCAACAGGAAGGCGACGTAGGGCGTCATCAACGAAAGCGTGATCTCAACCCGGGGATCGCGAACCCAGCGGCGCAGCTGGAGACTTAACCAGCCGACGGCAATTCCATAGGCGATTTCACCCACCACGATCAGAACAAAAGTACCGGCGGCCTTCCAGAAGGAAAATGCGCCGGTGCTCACCGCGACAACGGCGAAGCGGTAAAGGATCAGAGCGGTTGCGTCGTTCGCAACACCTTCTCCGTCAAGCACCACAATAATTCGTCGGGGAATCCCGAGCCGGCGGACAATGGCGACGGGCGCCACTGCGTCGGGTGGAGCAACAATGGCTCCGAGCACAAACGCGACAGCGAGCGGCATCCCAAGCAGCCAATGGCTCGTGACAGCCACGGCGCACGTGGTGAAGACGACGCATCCCAATGCAAGCAGCGCGATCGGACGGAGATTGAAGCGAAATTCGCGCCAGCTCATGGCGACGCCAGCGGAATAAATTAGCGGCGGCAAGATGACTAACAAGACCAATTCCGGCGCAAGTTCGATGCGTGGAAGTCCGGGCGTCAGCGCGAGTCCAATGCCGGCAATAACCAGAAGAATAGTAGGAGCAACATTAATTCGTCGCGCGATCACGGCCACCGCGACCATGACCGCTAGCAGGAGGAGGAGAGTCTGGATGGTGTTCGCCATTGGTCACATAATAATGTTCCCAACCGCTATGTCTTGGGACGGATATCGGACCTTAATCGACCCAGTCCAACAGCGCTTAATGCTCCAGAAGCGCGACCGTGCCGAGACCGCCGTCCGAGCAAATACTCACGATTGCTCGACTGCCTTTCGGCAGCTGGGCGAGTTCCTTGACAGCCTGACTTAGAATACGTGCGCCTGTGGCGGCGAACGGATGTCCAAGGGCAACGCTGCCGCCGTTGGGGTTCATCCGCTCGCGCGGAAATGTCCCAAAATTATGCTCGACACCGGCCTTGGCTCGGACGAAGTCGCTGTCTTGCAGCGCCTTGAGATGACACAAGACCTGAGCCGAAAAGGCCTCGTGAATCTCCCAGAGCGCGATGTCATTAAATTTCAATCCTTGTCGCGCCAGCAAACGCGGGATGGCCGATACGGGCGCCATGAGTAGTCCTTCGGTAAAGATATCGACGGCGGCCATCTCGAAATCGACCAGACGCACGCGCGGCAAATTGTTTGGCAATCGGTCCATGCCTTTGTCGGTTGCGACCCAAATAGCGGCGGCTCCGTCGGTCAGTGGCGAGCTGTTGCCCGCGGTCAGCGTGCCCCGTCCGCTGGCGCGGTCGAAGACAGGCTTTAACTTGGCAAGCTTCTCGAGCGAGGTGTCGCGTCGTGGAAAGTGATCTTTGCTCGTACCATCGACGGGAACGATCAAGTCAGCAAAAAATCCGCCATCTTGCGCGGCGACCGCGCGTCGATGGCCTTCCAGAGCAAGTTCATCTTGTTCGCGCCGGCCGATGTTCCAATCCTTCGCCATATCTTCGGTATGTTCGCCCATGCTCCGCCCGGTGACACGATTCTTTACTTCGGGAACGTGGAGCCGGATATCTGACAGGCGTAGCTTCCGGAGAAGGCTTAACCGCTTTACTAGGCCGCGCGCTTGAACGAGGCGTCGCAGCCAGACGGAAAAATTTTGGTTCAGGCCGATCTGAAGGCGGCTCATGCTTTCTACGCCGCCAACCATCGCCAGCGACGCTCTCTTTTCTTCGAGCATTCCTGCCGCTTCAAACACGCCCACCATACTCGTGCTGCATTGCATGATGGTCGTGTAAGTCGGCACGTGCGGGTCCAGTTTGCTTTCAAGCCACACTTCCCGTGCCAAATTGGCATAGGCGAGATTGACCACCACCGAGCCCCACACCGCAAAATCGATCGGTCGCTTTGCTTGGTTCGCCATCGCCAGTACGACGGGCACCGACAAGTTCAAAGAATCGCGGTGAGCGAACGGGCCGTCCACATTAACAAACGGCGTGCGTAGCCCGGCCGCCAACCAGACGGCATCTCTCTCGTTCGGCATGGTCGGCCCTCATCCGCAGGACTGAGCCCCTTTATTATCGCGCGACAGGGGGACGACCGATACGTTTATTTCGTGCATCTATTGCGTGAATGCCCATTCGACAGCGGTCGACGGACAGCTTCGATCGCGCAGCAATTTCTTGGCGGCGAGGAATTCGGTTAAACAGCGTCGCCTGGCGACGGGACCGACGAATCAAGGGCGCAGCAGTTTATCGATCGTAATCGGCAGATCGCGAACGCGCTTGCCGGTGGCGTGATAGACCGCATTGGCGATCGCTGCGGCGGTGCCCACGATGCCAATTTCACCAACGCCTTTGACGCCGAGCGGGTTGATCTCATCGTCCTTCTCGTTGACGAAGATCACGTCGATCGCATGCACGTCGGCATTCACCGGTACATGATAGTCAGCGAGGTTATGAGTCATGAAGCGGCCGAACCGGTTGTCAGTTAACGTCTCTTCATGCAGCGCCATGCCGATGCCGCCGACCACGGCGCCGAGAATCTGGCTCGCAGCAAGCTTGGGATTGAGAATGCGGCCAGCTGCAACGGCGTTCACGATGCGCGTTACACGGACGACCCCGATCTGCTCGTCGACCTTGATCTCGGCGAAAACCGCGGAATGCGTGTAGTGGGAATATTTGCTTTTCTCGTTCGGCTCGGCGCTTGCCTCCTTTTCAATGCGATCGATATTGCCCGCGCGCATGGCGTCGGCGAGAGATACCTCGACATTTTTGCTTTTATGTCGAATTCCGTCTTCCGCGAGTGTCACGTCTTCAAGTTTTGCGCCGGCGAGCGGCGACCGCGGGATTCTTTGCGCGAGTCGAAGGAGCTCCTTCTGCACCTCGCGGCATGCAGCCTGAATGGCACAGCCGACCGATGATGTTGTAAAGGATCCGCCTTCAACGGGCGCATCCGGCAGGGCAGAATCCCCCAGCTTTGCCGTTACGTGCTCGATGGGCACGCCGAGCATGTCGGCGGCGAGCTGGGTCATCATGGTGTAGGTCCCGGGCCCGATATCGGCGGTCGCGCTACTGATCTCGACACTGCCGTTGGCGGTCAGCACCGCTTTGGCGCTTGCCTTCATCTGCATCGCTTCCCAGATGCCGGTCGCCATGCCCCAGCCAACCAGCTCGTTGCCATCTTTCATCGAGCGTGGCTGTGGATTGCGTTTGGACCAGCCGAATTTCTCGGCGCCCTGGCGATAGCACTCACGCAACTCCTTGCTGCTGTAAGGTTTGTCCTCGATCTGATCCTTGTCGGAATAATTGGAGAGCCGCAGTGTCAGCGGATCTAATCCCGCTGCATAGGCAAGCTCATCCGTCGCGCACTCGATAGCGAACAGGCCTTCCGCTCCCCCTGGCGCGCGCATGTCGCACGGCGTGTTCTGATCGAGCTTGACCAGCTTTTGCACGAGTTCGACGTTGTCACATTTATAGAGCAGGCTCGACCAGGTTACATAATTGCGCTGGAAATTTTCGAACTGCGAAGTCATGCCGACCCACTGGTGACGGAAACTCGCAAGCTTGCCGTCGCGCTCGGCGGCGAGCGCTAGCGATTGAATGTTCGCAGCCCGATATCCGATTGTGAACATCTGCTGCCGCGTCAAAGCCACCTGCACCGAGCGCCGGAGCGCCCGCGCCGCCAGCACCGCGAGTGGCAATTCGTATTGCGGACGCAAACCGGACCCAAATCCGCCGCCGACATAGGGTGACAAAATGCGAACCGCGTCCTGGGCCATTCCGAACACGTTAGCGACGTAGTTGCGACAATTCTGCGGACCTTGGGTCTTGTTGTAGACCGTGATGCGGTCATCATCCTCCCACACTGCGGTTGCACCGAACATCTCCATCGGATTGTGGTGCTCGACCGGTATCCGGTACTCAACCTCAATACGAACTGGCGCTTGGCTGAAGGCTTTGGCGGCATTGCCCCGCTTGTGCGATTGGCTTTCGCCGTTTTCGCTGACGACGCGCGCACGCCCGTGATGCGCTTCGAAATCGGTGACGTGTTGTTGTTGCTCGTAGTCGACGCGGATAAGCGAGGCCGCAAAGCGCGCGGTTTCGAGCTCTTCCGCCACAACCAAGGCCACCGGCTGGCCGCTGAATCGGATCCGATCATCGTAGAGCGGCCGGAAAGGCGAACCGGGCGGGGCGACCTCGTCGCCGTATTTCTCGGCTGACGCCGCCAGTTTCGGCCGATGGTCGTGCGTGAACACGTCGAGCATGCCGGGGACCGACAACGCGTCCGTGGTATGGATGCGCAAGATGCGGCCTTTGGCGATCGCCGACGTCACGACGAAACCATAAGCTAGACCGGACACGTTGTGTTCGGCCGCGTATTTCGCAGCACCGGTGACCTTGGCGCGGCCGTCGACCCGCGAGGTCGGCTTGCCGAGATAGCTAGTGCTCATGTTGGCCATATTCGTTTTGCTTACCTGATGCGTTTGTCGCCTTGCGACTGCGGCGTTCCGTTCGCCGCCTGCGTCAAGGTGCGCACGATGGCGCGCCGTGCCAGCTCGATTTTAAAGTCATTGTGTCCGAAGCTGCGCGCGTCACGCAGCACGTTATCTGCCGCCCGCACGAAGCTCTCTCGGATCGCCGGCGCTCCGTGCAGTTGCGACTCAGCCTGGCGGTCGCGCCATGGTTTATGTGCCACGCCACCGAGTGCGAGGCGCGCCTCTTTAATCGCGCCATTCTCGATTTCCAGAGCTGCCGCGACCGCCACCAAGGCAAACGCATAAGACAGGCGATCCCGGATTTTCAGATAGCTGTAGTTTGTGGCGAAGCCCTTTGGTGGCAGCTCGATCGCGGTAATGATCTCGTCCTTTTTCAGATTCGTATCAAACTGCGGCGTGTCGCCCGGCAGGCGATGGAAGTCGGCGAACGCAATGCTGCGCTCGCCGTCGCGACCGGTTGCTAGCACGCGCGCGTCCAGTGCCGCCAGCGCGACGCACATGTCCGATGGGTGGGTCGCGATGCAATGCTCGCTCGTGCCAAGGATTGCATGCATTCGGTTGAGCCCGTCGATGGCCGAACAGCCGCTTCCAGGCTCACGCTTATTGCAAGGCGTCGTTGTGTCGTAAAAATAGAAACAGCGCGTGCGCTGCAGAAGATTCCCACCAGTTGTCGCCATGTTGCGCAATTGCGGTGAGGCTCCAGCGAGGATTGCGCTGTGCAGCAATGGATAGCGTTTCTCAATTTGAGGGTGATACGCCAGATCGCTGTTTGGAACGAGAGCGCCGATGCGAAGTCCGCCATCGCCGGTTTCGTCGAGCCGGCCGAGCGGTAATCGAGTGATGTCGATCAGCCGAGATGGCCTCGCCACGCCTTCCTTGATTAGATCGATCAGATTGGTGCCGCCGGCGACAAATTTCGCGCCGGGGTCGGCGGCCATCTGGCGCACAGCGTCGGCGACGTCGCTTGCTCGACTGAACTCAAAATTGTTCATGGTCCCCCGTCTCTCGGCGGCGCCGCCGATTTCTGGGAAATGACCTGTTCGATCGCGGCAAGGATATTAGGATAGGCGCCGCAGCGGCAGATGTTGCCGCTCATAAGCTCGCGAACTTCATCGGCCGTGTGCGCCCTCCCTTCGGCGATTAAGCCGACGGCCGAACAAATTTGGCCGGGCGTGCAGTAGCCGCACTGGAAGGCATCATGGTCGATGAAGGCTCGCTGTATTGGATGAAGCGCGCCGTCTTTCGCTAATCCTTCGATGGTGGTGATCTGCGCGCCGTCCTTCATAACGGCGAGCGTCAGGCACGAATTGATCCGCCGGCCATCGACCAGAACCGTGCAGGCGCCGCATTGGCCGTGGTCGCAGCCCTTTTTGGTACCCGTCAGCCCGAGATGGATGCGCAGCGTATCAAGCAGCGTAGTCCATGGGGCCAGGGTCAGCTTGTTCGCCACGCCGTTGACATGGAGCGTGACCATCATTTTGGCCGGCGCCGAAAATCTCTCGCCGCGCTTTGGAGCTGCTGACGACTTAGCCATTGGCTTCGATTTAACAGGGTAGGCGACCAACGGTCCGCAAACGCTGTCAGAATGCGACCGTTGCATCGGCAACGCAATGACGGGCCGGGCGTTCCGCAGTATTTCCCGAGCTACCCGCGCCCGGAGCGTTGGTGTATCTTTTTCTTCAGAGCTGCCAGCGGAATAGGCCGGCGTTCCGGAGCGATGAACGGCAGCGAGCGTGCCCGCGGCGGGCGAGACATCCGAAGTGGTTCGAGATCCTGTTCGCGCTTTGCTTTCCGCACCTTCGGAAAGCGCGCAGACTCGTGAGGCGATTCCATGGAGCTTCCACGCCGCAATCTTTTCCGTCTGGTCGCCGGCGCTGCCGCTGCCTCGCTCGTCTCACGAACGGTGGTGGCGCAGTCGTTTCCCGCCCGGCCGATTACGATCGTCGTGCCTTTCCCAGCCGGAGGGCCGACCGATACGCTTGGCCGCGTTCTTGCCGATCGCATGAGGAATGCACTCGGTCAGTCCGTCATTATTGAAAACCTGACCGGAGCGGCCGGTACGATCGGCAGCAGCCACGTAGCACGCTCTTTACCTGACGGCTACACGCTCATTCTCGGACACTGGCAGACGCATGTCGTCAATGGCGCGACCTATTCGCTGCCGTTCGACGTGGTGACTGATTTTGAACCGATAGCGCTGATTGCGGATTGTCCGATGTGGTTGGTCGGAAAATCGGCGTTGCCGGCAAAAAATATGTCGGAGCTTATTGCTTGGCTGAAGGAGAATCCTGGCAAGGCAACTGTTGGCATTGGTGGCGCCGGCGGCGGTGCTGACGTTGTTGGGACCTATTTTCAGAAGAATACCGGCACACGATTCCAGTTTGTGCCTTATCGCGGTGCGGCGCCGATCATGCAGGATTTGCTCGCCGGGCATATCGACATGACATTCACGCAGGTGGCGAGCGCGCTGCCACAATTCCGCGCCGGCCAGGTCAAAGCCTATGCGGTGATGGCCAAGTCTCGATGGGCGGCGGTCCCCGATACGCCGACCAGCGACGAAGGCGGCGTACCGGGCCTTTACGCCTCGTTCTGGCACGGCCTTTGGGCCCCGAAGGGGACGCCAAAAAATATCGTCGCCAAACTCGATGCCGCTGTGGTGGAGACCTTGGCCGATCCGACAGTTCGCCAGCGGTTTATCGAATTGGGACAAGAGCCCTGGCCGCGCGACAAACAGAGTCCAGAGGCGCTTGCCGCACAGCAGAAAGTTGAGATCGAAAAATGGTGGCCGATCATCAAAGCGGCCGGCATCAGGGCCGAATAGAGAGAGTCGTCAACTTTCTGCCGGGGTGCCTCGTGGCAGCAGCGATAGCTAGTTTCAAAACAAAAGAGGCCGCCAAATCGGCGGCCTCTTCTTCCGAGCCATAAGGCCCAACTATCTGATGCACTTAGTGCTTACTGAGGCCACCCGCAGTCGTACCAACCGTGGGTGCAATATGCCCAAGTAAGTGCTTTTCCTTGGCCAATAATTGCGGTGCGCTCCAGCGCGTCGTCCGAAACATCGAGGGTGAGCATGTCCTCTTCGGTTTCGGTTTGGTCAGCAACATCCCTGTCCATGGAACCATCCCTTAAGCCTATGGTGCCACCGGGTAATAGTATCGTGAAACAGACTGCCTGACGAGTCCAATCGAGCAGACAATGATACATTCTATATTAGAAGAGACATGCGCAACGTCTTTTTTACCGTCGGACATGCGACTCGGCCAATCGGCGCATTTTTGGATTTGTTGAGGCAAGTCGAAATCCTGATAGTGGCCGACGTTCGAAGCGTCCCACGCTCAAGAACCAATCCCCAATTCAATCGTGAACTCCTGGCTGGATCGCTTAGCGCCATTGGCATCGAATATCAGCACATTCCTGAGCTCGGTGGCTTACGTAGCAAGCAGAAAGATGTGCCGGTCGCCGTCAACGCGTTCTGGCAAAACCAGAGTTTTCACAATTACGCAGATTACGCGATGGGCCGCGAGTTTCATTCTGGCCTGCGAAAATTACGAGCGCTGGGTGACACGAAGCGATGCGCAATCATGTGCGCCGAGACTCTTTGGTGGCGCTGTCACCGGCGGATCATTTCCGATTATCTGATCGCCGCCGGCAACACGGTCTTTCACATTCTCGGCCCAGGTGACATCGAGCAGGCGCGTATCACGGAAGACGCGAAACCTGGGCCAGACGACGTATTGACCTATCCGGCCGATCTTTGAACGTTCAAACTTGCCATGAAATCTATTGTATACTCCCGTGAGCAGAAGCCGGCAGCATCGGTTACAATTCCAGTCAAATGACCTCTGTAGCGGCGCTCGGGAGGGTTCCCATGACGGACATGAAATGGAGCATCAAGGCGCGCGAATTCGTCAATTGCAACTGCAGCTACGGCTGTCCGTGCCAATTCAACGGGCTGCCAACCTACGGCGACTGTCGGGC
>CATPBC010000167.1 GCA_955652195.1 uncultured Xanthobacteraceae bacterium
ACACCGGTGTTCGACCTCTCGGCCGGCTGGAGCGGAATCCGATCGTTCTTTGCCGGCCTTTCGCTCGAGAATTTTGTCTTTCTCGGCTCCGATCCGCTCTACGTCCTGTCCTACATGAAGAGCCTGCAGATTGCAGCGTTTTCCACGCTGATGCTGCTGGTGATCGGCTATCCCATCGCTTACGCGATTACCCGCACGCCGCGGCGAGTGCAGGCCGTCTTGGTGGTGCTTGTCATTCTTCCATTTTGGACTTCGTTTCTGATCCGCATCTATGCGTGGATGAACATTCTGCAGCACGATGGGTTGCTCAACCAACTATTGCTCGCATTCCATATCGTGCGCGAACCGCGGGCGTGGCTGTCGACCAACACGGCGGTCTATATCGGCATCGTCTATTCCTATCTGCCATTTATGGTGTTGCCGCTCTATGCGGCGCTGGAGAAGTTGGACGAATCGCTCTTCGAAGCGGCGGCCGATCTCGGCTGCCCGCGATGGCGGACGTTCTGGATGGTCACCTTGCCGTTATCCGCGCCGGGCGTGGTCGCAGGCGCCCTGTTGTGCTTCATCCCGATCGTCGGCGAATTCGTCATTCCCGATCTGCTCGGCGGCTCACAGACGGCGATGATCGGTCAAGCGATCTGGAGCGAATTTTTCGCCAACAAGGATTGGCCGACCGCCTCGGCCGTGGCCGTCGTCCTGGTTTGCCTCCTGGTCACGCCGATTGTGGTTTTCCAGCATCAGACCATGCGCGGCATGGAGCGCACCTGAGATGCGAAGATTATCGGCATTCAACATCGCGACTCTGGTCCTCGGCATCGGTTTTCTGTATCTGCCGATCGTCATCCTGGTCATCTATTCGTTCAACGGGTCGCGCCTGGTCGCGGTGTGGGGCGGCTGGTCGACGCGCTGGTATGTGACCCTGGCGCAGGACGCGTCGCTTCTCCAGGCAGCATCCATCAGCTTTCGCGTTGCCCTCATCTCGGCATGCGTCGCGACATTTTTGGGAACGCTCGCTGCAATAGCACTGATTCGGTTTGGCCGCTTTCGCGGCCGTCTCTTATTTGCCGCGATGATCTATGCGCCGTTGGTCATGCCGGAGGTGATCACCGGCCTGTCCATGCTGCTTTTATTTGTTGCCGTTTCGGTCGATCGCGGTTTCTGGACGGTCGTTATCGCCCACACCACGATGGCGACGTGCTTCGTCGCAGTCATCGTTCAGTCGCGGCTCGTCGATTTCGACATGAACCTCGAGGAGGCAGCGCTGGACCTCGGCGCATCACCGGTGCGGACTTTTCTGGTGGTGACCTTACCGCTGATCCTGCCGGCGATCGCGGCAAGCTGGATGCTGGCTTTCGCGCTGTCGCTTGACGATCTTGTTATTGCCAGTTTTACGACCGGACCCGGCGCGACAACGCTGCCGATCCGCATCTATTCCGAAGTTCGTCTCGGCGTCAGTCCGGAGATGAACGCGGTGTGCAGCATCGTCGTCGCGGTGGTTGGAATCGCGGTCCTTGCCGCTTCGATTCTCACGAAAGTCAATGCGGCGCGCGGTGCGCCGGTGCGCGTGGAAGCACAAATCTGACCGCGCGACCGCCGTTGTCGCAGGCTGTCTCAAGCCGGCGCCGCTAATCAGTCATTGCGACGGGTTCGGCGCCGCCGGCGCCACGGCCGGCGACACACTCGGCGATGTTGCCGGAGTAGGGGGCGCCGCCATTAATTGGTCGATGACCGAGCGCACCGCGTCGCCGGCATTGTAAGTCCTACCAGCGCCGAGGAGCGGTGCGGCAGCTCCGGAGCGACGGATCAAGCTCTGCGCATCGGGCAGCATGATCGGATCGTCCCACGGCCCTTGCACGACAAAGGGCAGCTCGAATTCATCGGTGGTTGTGCTCGATACGAGCGCAGCAACGCCTTTAAGATCGAGATCGCGGGTCGGCAGCGAGGCCTGTCCGTTGACGGTAAGCCGGACCGACGGACCGACGATGCGCATGTCGTCGACCGAGACCACGCCCTGATTGACTTTGAGGTTGATCGCAAGCTGATCGTACGGGGTACGGCCGCTACGGAAATCACCGCTGCCGGAGAGCGGCCGGCGCTCGAGGCGGCGCAGCAATTGCTCGATATTGATACCGGTCAGCGCGCCCGAGCCTGCATTTAGCGATGCCGCGCCATTGAGCGCGTGCGTGACCGCCAACACCGAGTCGCCAGTGCCCTCGAGATTGACGGTTAAAGTGCCGCGGCCCTCGATCTTATGCAGGCCAAAGACTTGCCCAAGACAATTGTCCAAATCGACGTCTGCGAACTGCATGTGCGAGGTGACGGCAACGCCGCCCGCTGCGTTGGCGAGGCCAAGGTTGCCTTTGGCGAGCCCGCCGAATGCTTGCGATTCTCCAACGGTGATGTTGAGCTTGCCATCGCGCATCGTCGCCGCGACAGCGGTGCGGCCCAGTCGAGCGCTGGATATTTTTATGTTGGCCGCTGACAGGCGAAGATCGAGACTTAAATCGTTGAAGCCGTCCAGCGTGATCGGCAGTTGATTCCAATTTCGTTCGTTGCGCGCTTGGAGCCGTATGCCGGAAACATAGGGCGTCAGATCGAGCGCGTCGGCCGCCAGCGTGCCTTGTACCAAGCGATGCGGATCGGCCGATATGGTGAGCGCGCCTTCCGCGCTGTTGCCGTCAAGCTCGACATTGACGTTAGAGAGCGACGCGACGCGCCCGCCGATGTCGCTTTGCGCCCGCAACGCAAAACGCCCAAAACCGCCAAACGGTAGCTTATCATTGCCGATCCAGCGCAGCGCCTCGCGCAGCGAGGACGCTTCGACGCCAAGCGTACCTTGGATCTTCAGCGTTGGTTCGTCGCTCGCCGCACCATCAAACGCGAGCGTGAGCGGGACGCTGGCCAGCCGGACTTTAAGACCTGAACGCTCGCCAGTGAGCGCCGCCAGGAAATCGCTCAGCGTCAGGCTGGCCTCGACCTTCTCATTGTGCCAAGAGAAATGGCCGTTGGCCCCGAAGCTGCGTGAAATCGAGGGCCAAGCAACCTGAAAGTCAACGCCCTCCAGCCGTTCGGTTGCATCGCTGCCGCCGTCATAGACGATGACCGTGCCATTCTGAATGCCAATTTCCGAAAATGAGGCGGTGCGATCCGAATGCGGCTGGAGCGCACGAGCCAGCGATAAAATCAGGCCCGACCAATTCGACTCGCCGTCGGCCGAAAAGGCAACCTTGATGACGGGGCGAACGAGCGTCACGTCGGCGATCTCGATATGCCCCGCCAGCAGGGGAAAATATCGCAACCGCGCGATCAGTTCGTCTGCGGTGACAACCGGTTCGCCGGCGGCCTCAGTGGCGAGACGCACGTTGTGAAAGCGTACGCTTCCGGATGGAAACAGCGATAATGAGATTTCGTCGCCAAGTACCGGATCGAGACCGGTCACGGCACGGATTTCCGCCTTTACCGCGTCCCGAACCGAAGCGGCCGGCAAGAACGCAGCGAAGCCGATTAGCACAACGAATGCCGCCGCAATGAGAGCGGCGGCGGCAATCGCAAGGCGTTTGGTGCCAATAGCCGCGTTCACGGGACGCTTTTCCGATTGCTATGAGGACCGTCGAATATACCGGGGCGCAGATAGCGTGCAAACATGCCGGGCGTCTGTGTCGCTTTCGTGGCTTGTAGGCGTGGCTTCTGGGCATGCTTGGGGCGAATAAGAGGGCGCGCGGCAGCAAAAACTACGTTCGCGGCCTTTAGCCATCTCAGTGCGCCGCGGCCCGCTGCCACCGCGGCTCCTGCGAGCGTGGTTCCTGTGCTTGGGCAACCTCCGCGATGATCTTGCTGATGATTGCTTCACCAAAAGAATCGAAGTTCTTGGCTACCATGACGAATGCGCCTGGGCCGCCGATGACGTTGTTGCGGTAGTAGTGCTGCAGACCGCCGGGTGGATTGGTGTGCTCCGGATTCCATGGCAGTGGAGTTTCACTGAGGATCGCGAGCCCGTTCACCGTGATTCCCTTCGCCACGGCTTGATCGCGTAACTCGGCCACATCGCGGCCGGAATTGTTCGTGCCGTCGCCCGAAATGTCGATGGTCTGACGGGCCCCGCTGAACGGCGCCCGCGCCAGCTGGGCCATGGCAAATTCGATGGCGCCACTGATCGAGGTGCGGTCGGCGAAGGAACGCGGCGATTCGAGTAAACGATCGCCGAACTCCTTTGCCGAAGCGGCGTCGCCGATCGCCATCCAATCAATCACCACACGTTGTGCGCCGACCCCCGACCATTCGATGAATGTCAGTCCAATCCGTCCGCTGCGGCCGGCGCGAATCGTATCGAGCACCCGCGAGTCGGAGACAGCGGCAATATATCCATCGCGCTGCAGCTGGAATTTTGCGGCATCGATGCTGCGTGACACGTCGGCTGCCAGCACCAGCAGCAAATCGACGTCGGCTGCGCGCGCTGCCAGTGGAGCAAAGACAAAGCCGACAAGAAGTAAAGCGCGGACCAGTCGGCGGAGTTGGGTCGCCGCATACATGTCCGCTAGCATCGCCGCCAATCTCGGCAAAAGCTCGACCGAAATGATGTTAGGCGGCCGCCGGCCGGAATTAAGCGGCAACGAGACGGTTCGGCGGGAACGCGATCTCAATCAGCGTTCCGGCGTCCGGCGCGCTTTTAATCCGGAAATGCGCGTGGTTGGCCTCGGCCAAGGCCTTGGTCAAAGGCAGCCCGAAGCCGGTCCCCCCGGAGCCCCAACTCGCCGCGGTTGCGATATCCCGGAACGGCTCCAGCGCCGCCTCGATATCCTTTTCGCTCATGCCCGCACTCGTATCGCGTACGCGTAGCACTGCCTCGTGCGCATCGGACAATACCGTCGAGACAATGATCTGGCCGCCAGGGCCAGTGAACCTGATCGAATTCGTTAGTAAGTTCAAAACGATCTGCCGCAACGCCCGCTCGTCGGCCATGACCGGCGACAGGCCGGAGCTCAGCGCAGTGCGGATGATCAGACGCGCGCGATTTGCCTGCGGCTGCATGATGCCGACGCACTGCTGCGTGAGATCGTTCAGATTTACGTTGGCAAAGGTCAGCTCGATGCGTCCGGTCTCGATCCTGGATAGATCGAGCAAGTCATTGAGCATCGAGGACAGATGCGCGCCGGCGGCGTGGATGTCCTTGATATATTCGCGATAGCGCTCATTGCCGATCGGCCCGAAGCGTTCGGCCATGATAGCCTCGGCAAAGCCGGTGATGGCGGTCAGCGGCGTGCGGATCTCGTGGCTGATCTTGGCGACGAATTCGGCCTTCGCGGAGGCGGCGTGCAGCACGTCGCGCTTGGCATCGCGCAATTCTTCCTCAACTGCACTCTGCGCCTGCCGGGCTATCCCAGGCTGACCTCGGCTAGTGGTAATGATGAGGGCGATTGCTGGCGATCCGCTCCAGGGCACTTTGAACATCCGCCCCTCGACCGGCAGCCGGTCGCCCTGCTGCGTAACGATTGCCAGCGCCTGCGCGCCGGCACTATCCGCGAGCGCCTCGGCACTAGGTTCGGCGAATAGTCTGTTCAGTCCGCCGTCCGCTTCGATCGCGGCAAGATCGGCATAGCCGCTCAAATCCAAAAAATGCCGATTGGCGTAAATGAGCTTGTGCCGGTAGACCAGAACACCGATCGGGATTCGATCGAGCAAAGCCTGCTCACCGACCGCACCGCCAGAAGGCGCGGCCAGTTCGGGCTGCTCATCGCTCGGTTCTTCTGTCGGATGTTTGGTCGAATCTTGGCTCGGATCTTGATTCGGATCTTGGCTTAGATCTTCATTAGGCTCCCGGTTGAGCGCTTGGCTCAACACCTGCGCGAGCTCCAGTTGGCTCAGCGTTTCTTGGTTTAGCGCTTCTTGATTCAGCGCTTCTTGGGTTACCGCTTCACCACGCACTTCATTGTGCACCTGGCTCGCTGCCGGCACATCCTCAATGATCTCGACTGGCGCGGGAGCTTGTCCGCCACGCAGCCGTGACGTCAGCTCTTGCGCCAATTCGCGAAACGCTCTGCGTTCGACCGGGCTAAGGGTCGGCGCGGTCTTTGGCTCTGCCGGCGAAGCGGGCCGAAACGGCACTACATTTGCCAGAGCCGGGTCGGCGGCCGGTGGCGCCGTTCCCGGCGCCGCGGTGGCTGCATCAGCGATTGCCGGTTCTCGATCGCCCGATTTATCGGCGACTGCTGCCGGACTGTCGCGGAGCGTTTCCTGCTTACGGTCTATGCGCGCATCTGCGTGACGGTCGAGATCGCGACAGACGCCGAATCCGCGATAACCGCGAAAGTTGCGGTCACGATCGAATATGGGGAGCCCGGAAAGTTCGATCGGCAGCCGCAGATCGGATTCTTGATCGGAACCCACCGGCCACCAAAGGGTAATGCCGCTCCAGGTCTCGCGAGTAGCTACGGCGCGGGTCACCCGATCGTTCAGATCGAACTGCAGCGCGGCGGCAATTTCCCGCCAAGGCCGGCCGAACAACGCGGCGCGCGGCCCGGCGAGTTGGATAAATTCGTCCGAAGCGACGGTGAAACGTCCATCGGCGTCCATGTCCCAGACGAAGCGCAATGGGTGGCGGCGGTCCGGCATGGATACAGCATCCGCAGTCCGCGCTCGGGGCTCCGGGGCGATTGCTGCCGCAACGGCCGGCGCGGCCGGCCTCTCGCTCCCTGGCGCCGTCATGGCCGCAGCATTGGCCGCAGCATTTGGCGTGGCAAGCGCCGCGGCTGGTTTCTGCATAATGACGAGCAGAACGGTGCTGGAATCTTGGCCGAGACGAGCGGCGAGAACTTCGCAGGGCTCCCCGTTCAGGCGCGTGCTGTCCCTCGCCGTGCCAGTTTGCAGGGCGGTGGCGGCAGTCTCAAGCCCAGGCGTATCCAACCCGGTGGCGCCGCCAAGCCGTTTCTGTCCCGCGGCATTGCTGTAGAGCAGCTGGCCATCGGACAGAAAGACCGCAATCGCTTCATCCTCATCGTCGAATAGGCGTCGCACCCGTTCGGTGAGCGTTAGCGCCGGCCCCGCTCGCTCGGCCGCCGCGATCAGCACTGCGCCTCCGCCGTCCTCGGCAACGAGGCGCGAACAGGTGCAGGTCAGCGGCCGCCCCATAGTGGCGCCGAACCCGCGCAATCGTTCGAGGCGCTCTTGGCCGCCAGACGGCAGCGTCGCAGCTAGACGGATCGCCTGGGCGGCGGGAAGCTCGGTGGCATGGAAGCGCCGTTTGGCGCAGGCGCTCGCCGTTGCCGCGCCGAAAATCGCGGCACCGACCGCGTTCGCCCACAATATCCGCGAGCCGTCGGCGCTCCACAGCCAAGCCGGCCACTCCCGCGTTGCCAGCGGCGCCAATCGCGGATGCCGCAACACCGCACGCTCACTCCCCACCGTGGACATGCTGACGGAACTCAGTTGCTAAAGGGATTCTTAATAGTCCGAGGCGTTTGCGTCCATGCCAGCCGGCCGTGGCCTAATGCGAGAAC
>CATPBC010000168.1 GCA_955652195.1 uncultured Xanthobacteraceae bacterium
CCGGCTTACCAAACCCCAGGCAGCAGGCGCCAACGCACCCGGCGCGCATAGTCGGCGTAGCCGGCTAAGTCCGCCCGAAGCACGCGATCCTCGACAATCAAGCGGTGCAGGATGAACGGCAGGTTGGTGGCGATGACAAAAGTCGCAGCAAGCCATGAGCCGAGGGCGATTCCGCTCGCCAATACGACCAAGACGCCGGCCGCATAGCCTGGGTGCCGGACAAACGCATACGGGCCGGCCGTCACGACATACTGGCCGCGGTCCGACTGGATGCGGACGATCGACGAGAAAAAGCGGTTCACGTGCATTGCCCAGAACGCCAAAGTATTGGCGGCCACGAAGATGACGAAGCCCGCTACCTGCAGGGAACGCGGAATCGTATCGCTCCAATGAAAGCGGCCGACGTCGAGCCCGGCGACGACCCAGTGCATTGCAAACACTGCGGTGGCAAGCATCACGCCGAGCGGTAACGGCTTGCCGCCTGGCCGCATGCGCTCGTGGAGAAGTTCGGGATCGAGCATCAAGAACGAGACGATGACGATTGCGGCAAGAATTGCCAGGTAGACCCAGAAAACAGCAATCGCGAACGTACCGGCGGATGCGAACAGCACGGCCCCCGCGCTGATCAAGAATAGCGCCGTCCGCGCTTGAGCTGAGATGGCCATTGGGATCGCTCGCAGCGATTTTTCAAGTCTGATAGGGTCCGCAGCTTCGGCGCGACCCCCTGCTCCGACGACTGTATCAGGAATTTCGGCGATGACACCTTCACGCGACATCGCTCGCCTTCTCGATATCATGGCTGCGCTGCGCCGACCGGAAACCGGCTGCCCCTGGGATTTGGCGCAGAATTTTTCCACGATCGCGCCGTACACATTGGAGGAAGCGTACGAAGTTGCCGACGCCATTGTGCGCGGTGATCTCGCGGATCTTAAAGAAGAACTCGGCGATCTTTTGTTGCAGGTTGTGTTTCATGCCCGCATGGCCGAAGAACAGGGCGCTTTCGACTTCGGCGATGTGGTGCAAGCTATAACGGAAAAACTGATCCGCCGGCACCCTCATGTCTTTGCCGATGAAACATCGCAGACGCCCCGTGCCGTCGAAGGATTGTGGGAGCGGATCAAGGCAGAGGAAAAGGCTTCAAGCAAAACCGCTGGCCAAGAAGGCGCGCTCTCGGGGGTACCGGTCGCACTCCCTGCCCTTACACGCGCGCTGAAGCTCCAGGTCAAGGCAAGCAAAGTCGGCTTCGACTGGAAAGATCCGCGCGCTGTCTTGCACAAGATTCGCGAGGAAGCCGACGAGATCGAAGCCGAGCTCAATCGAGCGGAAATGGACGAAACCGCGACGGCGGCCGAGGTTGGCGATCTTTTGTTCGCTGTGGTGAACCTCGCGCGACACTTCAGTGTTGATCCCGAAGCAGCGCTGCGGCAGACGAATCAGAAATTCGAACGACGCTTTGCGTCAATCGAACGTGCGCTCGCCGCGCGTGGCAAAGCTCCGCAAGATTCCACGCTTGCTGAAATGGATGCGCTTTGGAACAAAGCAAAGGAGGCGGAGTAGGCGCTGATCAATGCCCCCGCGCCAGCGCTGCTGGTGTGAAGAACTTTGCCCTTACATTGGCCGCCTTGTCCGGATCAGCCCGCACGGTCATGGCAATGCGGCCGTCTTTGTCGACCGACTTGCTGAGAACTTCGGTATGGCGGTGCAGCCAGCTTACCCCCGCTCCGTCGGCAGGATCGAGGCAAAGTTCAATCACTTCCCGGCTGGCGGCAAGCCGCGCCTCGATCGCTGCAGCGAGCGCGTCGAGCCCCTCCCCCGTCGTTGCGGAAGCTAGTGCCGGCCGATTGCTTGAGGAGCGCCGCTCGGCGACATTGGCGAGACGCTCGCGGGCAGCTTGATCGAGCCGATCGATCTTGTTCCAGACCTCGATCAGTGAACGCTTGTCATTGGCCTCATTACGCGGATCGATGCCGAGCTCGTTTAAGATTTTTTCGACGTCGTGCAGTTGCGCCTCGGCATCCTCATGCGAAACATCGCGAACGTGCAGGATCACGTCCGCCTCGATCACCTCTTCAAGCGTGGCACGAAAAGCGGCAATCAGCATGGTCGGCAGATCGGAGATGAAGCCGACAGTGTCGGAGAGAATGATGCGTGCCCCATGAGGAAGTGCCACAGCGCGCAGCGTCGGGTCGAGCGTGGCGAAGAGCATGTCGGTTGACAGCACGCTGGCCTGCGTCATGCGATTAAACAGGGTCGATTTGCCGGCATTGGTATAGCCGACCAAGGCGACGATCGGATAAGGGACGCGCCGGCGACTTTCGCGATGCAGTGCGCGCGTGCGTTTCACCCCGCCTAACTCGGTTTCAATCTTGGCGAGCCGCTCGTCGATCATACGGCGATCTGCTTCGAGCTGGGTTTCGCCGGGACCGCCAAGAAAACCGAAGCCGCCGCGCTGACGTTCAAGATGGGTCCACGATCGGACCAGGCGGCTTTTTTGATAGGTCAGGTGCGCATGTTCGACTTGCAGCGCACCCTCGCGGGTCCGCGCTCGCCGGCCGAAAATTTCCAGGATCAACCCGGTGCGATCGACGACTTTCGCATTCCAGGCTTTTTCCAGATTGCGCTGCTGTACTGGGGAAAGCGCGCAGTCCATCACGACGATGCCGGCATCAAAACTTTTGACCAGGCCGGAAATCTCTTCGACCTTGCCCTTGCCAAGATAGGTCGCTGGCCGCAACGCGTTGAGCATAACGATGCCGGATTGCTCGACCTCGAGGTCGATGGCGCGCGCAAGGCCGATCGCTTCATCGAGCTTTGCCGCTGGAGGCCGCGCGCCGGCCATGCTGGCCCGGCGCAGGACCGGCTCGATCACAAGAGCACGGCCGGTGACCGGGGCCTCACCGCGTCTGCCGCCCCCGCGTTGGGCGGACTGAGGCGGCATCAACGGACGCGTGTCGCGGCGGCGCGGCTCCAATCGAACCTATTCCCCGGACGGCGCTTCTTCGGCGCCCTCGAATAGCTGCACTGGGTGGCCCGGCATGATGGTCGAAATAGCATGCTTATAGACAAGCTGGGAATGGCCGTCGCGACGCAATAGCACGCAGAAATTATCGAACCAGGTGACGACGCCCTGCAGCTTGACGCCGTTCACCAAAAATATGGTGAGAGGAATTTTGTTTTTACGGACGTGATTGAGGAAAGTGTCTTGGAGATTTTGTGCGCGGTCGGCTGCCATGGCCGTTGCCCCGTTCTTTGCGCCGCGGGCCCCTGCCCCACGGACATTTTTGGCCTTTTTTACTAGCTTTTTGGTTCTGCTTGCGATCCCACAGATCGGGGCCAAACAGGTCCCGGTATGCCTACTATTAGAAGGCCGGGCGCAGAGCGATGCAAGCTCAACTTCGCGCCGGTTGGGCTATCCCGCCTCGGCGTAAAGGTGATAAGCGCGCCGAAGGGCCGTCGCTACCGGACCCGGCTTGCCGTTACCAATCGTTCGGCCGTCTACCCGTACTACCGGCAGCACGATCTGGCTCGCGGAGGTGATAAAAGCTTCGCGGGCGCTGTACGCCTCCTCGACCGTGAATGCTCGTTCCTGCACAGCGAGGCCCTGCGCCTTGATGGCATCGAACAAAACGGTGCGGGTTATGCCGCGTAAGATTGCGTGGTCCGCGTGTCGTGTCACCAGTGTTCCGGCGGGTGTGACAATCCAAACGTTCGCCGAAGAGGCCTCGGTCACCGTGCCATCCTCATCGACGAACCAAGCGTCACGCGCGCCGCGCTCGATCGCCGCCTGCCGAGCTAAAACGTTGGATAGTAGTCCCGTGGTCTTGATGTCGACCCGACCCCAGCGGTTATCCGGCAAGGTGATCACGGCAATGCCCTGTTCGGCCAACGCTTCGTTGCGAGACCGGTTTAATGCTCGCGCCGTCACTACTAGGCTCGGCCGTACTTCCCGAGACGGAAAAGCATGATCGCGACGCGCCACGCCCCGGGTAATTTGCAGATAAACGATGCCGTAGCCGATCCGATTGCGCGCGACCACTTCTTGGAGGATCACTCCGAGCGCGCGCGTGGATATCGGCATGCGGATCTGCAGTTCGCCAAGGGAGCGCTTGAGTCGTTCAAGGTGGCGCCGCTCGTCAATCAGCCGACCGCTCCTCACCTCGCAAACTTCATAAACCCCGTCGGCAAACTGGTAGCCGCGATCCTCGACGTGAACTTTGGCGTCGTGGAACGGCAGATAACGGCCATTGACGTAGGCAATGCGGGACATGGTTTTCAGGTATCGGGTTTCGGGAATCAGGGGATCAGGAAAGTACCAGCGGGCTTAGTATTTGATACCTGATTCCTGAAACCCAATTCCTGCCACCTCAATCGATCCCCAGCGCTTTCAACTTGCGATGGAGCGCCGAGCGTTCCATGCCAACGAATTCGGCCGTGCGCGAAATATTGCCGCCGAAGCGATTGATCTGAGCCAATAGATATTCGCGCTCGAAGACTTCGCGCGCTTCGCGCAGCGCCAGGCTCATCAGGTGTTCGCCGCCATTGCCGTTCGGCATGTTCGGGATCATCGAGCCAACGTCCTGCGGCAGCATCGACGCGGTGATGACCGCCTCGGGATCGCCGCCAGCAAGAATCATTAGTCGCTCCACGTTGTTGCGGAGTTGGCGCACATTTCCTGGCCAGTCATGCGACTGCAATACCGCCAGCGCGTCAGTGCCGACGGTGCGCTTGGGTAAGCCGGTCATCTGCGATATCTGGGCCATGAAATACTCGACGAGCTCAGGAATGTCCTCACGCCGTTCGGCCAATCCCGGCACGCGAATCGGAACCACCGAGAGCCGGTGATAGAGGTCTTCGCGGAACTTACCTGCGGCAATGTCAGATTCGATATTGCGGCTGGTCGAGGAGACGATGCGCACGTCCACGGTCACTTTGGTGCTGCCGCCGACACGCTGGAAAGTCTGATCGACCAAGACACGCAAAATCTTGTTCTGCGTTTCGCGCGGCATATCGGCGATCTCGTCGATAAACAAAGTGCCGCCGTGCGCTTCCTCAAGCGCGCCGACTTTGCGACTCATCGTCCCGTTGCCGCCTTCGATGCCGAATAATTCGGTCTCCATGTGCTCGGGCGTGATGGCGGCGGCATTGATCACCACGAATGGCGCGGTGGTGCGCGCCGAATGGGCGTGAATAGTTCGCGCGGCAAGCTCCTTACCGCTGCCGGACGGGCCGACAATAAGAACGCGGCTGTTGGTCGGGGAGACTTTCTCGATGGTCTGGCGCAACTGGTTGACTGCCGGCGAATGTCCGACCAGCGTCGCCGCGAGCGGGGCGAATTGCTTGAGCTGCCGCACCTCGCGCTTAAGCCGCGAATTCTCAAGCGCGCGGTCGGCGACGAGCAACAGTCGATCGGCTTTGAATGGTTTTTCGATGAAGTCGTAGGCGCCACGCTTGATGGCTGACACCGCTGTCTCGATATTTCCGTGTCCGGAAATCATGACGATGGGCAGCTCTGGATGTTGCTGCTTGAGGCTGTCGAGCAGCTGCAGACCATCGAGCCGGCTGCCCTGTAGCCAAATGTCGAGAAAAACGAGATTGGGGCGGCGCGCAATGACCGCGGTAAGCGCCTCATCGCTGTCGCGCGCCGTGCGCGTGCCATGCCCCTCATCCTGCAAGATGCCCGCGACTAGGTCGCGGATATCTGCTTCATCGTCAACGATCAGGATATCGGATGCCATGCTGTAACCGTCGCCCTATCCTGAAATCATTCTGCTGCCGTGCGCGTTTCGATCGGCGGCTGTTCGGTCGACGCCGCAGCCGCCTCGGCGCTGAATCGCAACTGCATCCAGGCGCCGCGCGCGCCAGGAATCTTTTCGGCGGCGTCGCGCAGTTCGAGGCGTCCGCCGTGTTCCTCAAGAATGCGACCGACGATGGCGAGCCCGAGGCCGGTGCCCTTCTCTCGGGTGGTCACATAGGGCTCGAGCAACCGGGAGCGGTTTTCCTTCGGCAGCCCGATACCATTATCGATCACATCGATGACGACGTTTTTGCCTTCGCGGTTGACCCGCACCGCGATACGGCCACGACGGAGCTCCGCAGGCGGCACCGCTCCAATTGCCTCAGCGGCGTTCTTGATAATATTTGTCAGCGCTTGCGAGATGAGCCGCCGGTCGAAGCGGGCTGGCATGGCCTCCGCCTCAAGGTTGACATCGAAATCGATATCGGGATGAGCAACCCGCAGCAGGAACACCACTTGGCGCACGGCATCGGCGACGTCCTCATCGGCGAGTACTGCTTTCGGCATACGCGCGAAGCGCGAGAACTCGTCCACCATCCGCTTGATATCGTCGACCTGGCGCACGATCGTCTCGGTGCATTGCTCGAAGACGGCCGGATCGTCCGTGATCGATTTGCTATATTTGCGGCGCAGCCGTTCGGCCGAGAGCTGAATCGGAGTGAGCGGGTTCTTGATCTCGTGCGCGATACGCCGCGCGATGTCGGCCCATGCTGACGAGCGCTGCGCCAGTACTAGCTCGGTAATATCGTCGATCGTGATCACATAGCCGTGCTCGGCTTCAGTCGCCTGTTCGCTGGTGACGCGCACGGAATAGTTTCGCTCCTGGCCATCACGCCTCATGGCTATTTGCTTTTGAACGAGCCGCTGATTACCCGTCCGGGCCGCCTCGAAAATTTCCCCGAGCTCGGGCGCTACTTGCGCAAGCGGCAGCCCTAACACTTCGCTTTCTGATCGGCCCATCAGCCGCTCTGCCGAGCGGTTGAGAATAGAAATGTGCCCGCTGGCATTGACGCCAATGACGCCAGCACTGGCGCCGGCGAGCACCGCTTCCGTAAAGCGACGCCTGCTGTCGATAAGGTCGCGCGCGCGCACGATGTCTTCATGCTGGGTGCGCAATTCTTGCGTCATCTTATTAAAGGTCTCGCCTAACCGGGCGAGATCGCCTTCCGAGCGGCGCACCGGAACCTGGATGTTCAAATTGCCGGTCGACACCACATTCGCGGCGCCGATCAAACGACGGATGGGCGCAACCAGCCGATTGGCAAAATCCAATCCGAGCCAGGTCGACGAAAGCAGCACAATGAGCGCGATGACCGCAAACATGAGTCCGAACGCGATCTGGATGCCGAGGCGACGCGCCTCGAGATTGGCGAATTCGCCGACGCTATCCTGGGTCGCGCGCAATTGCGCGACGACGCGCGGATCGAGAATTCGCGCCGCGTAAAGATACGTGTCGTCATAACCGCGCAGCTTGACCACGGCGGCGAGATGATTGTCTTCGGGGATTAGTGCAACCCGCGGCTCGGTTTCATTAACTTCGGCGAGCAGATCGGCCGTTGGCAGAACAACTTTCTTGTCCACGGTCACGCCGGCCCGGTCGACTGTCGAACCATCCGACTTAATCAGCAGCGCAGCAGATAAGTTGCGTCCAGCAGCTTGAGCGCTGATGATTTTCTGGAATTGATCGCGGTCCTGATCGAATACCGGTTTGGCGCGGCCGAGGTCGTAAGCCATGGCCAATAGGTCGCCGCGGATCGCCTCGGCATGCTCGTTGACATAAGCGTTGGCGACGATCAGCGATTGCTCGATCATGGCGCGGGTGCGCGTCGAGAAGAAACGATCGAGCCCGCGGTCCAGCGTCGTGCTGGCGACCACGGAGACGAGGACGGTCGGCACCGCCGCGATCACGGCGAAGAGCCCGACGATTTGAACGTGAAGGCGCGAGCCCGCCCGCCCGCGACGGCGTGCCTGTACGACTTTCCAGACCTCGCGTCCGATTATGCCGAGCAACAGCAATCCAGTAATGGCGTTACCGAGCAGAAGCTCGACTACGACCTCATGGACGGGGGCGATCGGCGTAAGACCGGCGAGCACCAGGAAGGTCGCGGTAGCGGACAGCAGCGCTACCCCGACCGCGCAGGCTCCAATCAGCCGGGAAACAATGGGCACAGGCGTGGCGCCCGCTGGATCGAGTGCGGCAACTTGGTCGACAGTCGCCATGTTAAACGGTCCGGACCCTGCCCTGTGAGGTGAAAAGACGACCGGATGAGCAATGAAAATTACTGCGCCCACCCACCCGAGTGATGCTTTTATACAACAATGTTGCCCGATTGCGACAATAACTAGGCGATCGGGCGGGACGGCACAGGGGAATTTATGGCGCGGTTTCTAGCCGTTTCCAGTGCGATAGACCTGAAGGTCCAAGTCGCGGATTTTCTTACGTAAAGTGTTGCGGTTGACGCCGAGAAGATCGGCCGCACGGATCTGGTTGCCCCGCGTGGCGGCAAGCGCGGCAGAGAGTAGCGGACCTTCGACCTCGCGCAGAATGCGGTGGTACAGGCCGGGTGGCGGCAGTGCGCCGTCGAATCCAGAAAAATATCTCGCCAGGTAACGTTCGACCGCGTTGGACAGGTTCTCATCGCCGCTATGGCTCTCGCCGGGGGCCGCCAGGGCGGGTTGAGATAATTCCGCGTCGACAACGCCGGCGGTGATCGTCTCTTGCGGGTAAAGCGCAGCAAGCCGGCGCGCCAGATTTTCGAGTTCCCGCACATTGCCCGGCCAGCGATGGCGCTTGAGGCGATCGAGCGCCGCTTGATCAAGCTGCTTCGGCGGCAAACCCTCCCTCTCCACCAAGGCAAAGAAATGCCGGATCAGATCGGGAATATCCTCGCTGCGCTCGCGCAACGGAGGTAGCCGCAGCGGCACGACGTTAAGCCGGAAGAACAGATCTTCGCGGAACAGACCCTGTTGAATGAGCTGGCGCAGGTCTTTGTTGGTTGCCGCGATGATACGGACATCGGCTTTGATGGGAGTGCGGCCGCCGACCGTCGTATACTCGCCTTGCTGCAGCACGCGCAGCAGTCGCGTCTGCGCTTCCATCGGCATATCGCCGATCTCATCGAGGAAGAGCGTGCCGCCCTCGGCTTGCTCGAAACGGCCCGAGCTGCGGCTATTGGCGCCAGTAAAAGCACCCTTCTCGTGGCCGAACAATTCGGATTCGATAAGGTCGCGCGGAATCGCGGCCATGTTGATTGCGACGAACGGCCCGCTGCGGCGTTTGCCATAATCATGTAGCGCCCGCGCCACCAATTCTTTGCCGGTGCCGGACTCTCCCGAGATCATCACCGTTAGATCGGTCTGCATCAAGCGCGCCAGCACGCGATAGATTTCCTGCATGGCCGGTGAGCGGCCGACCAGCGGAATCGACTCGAACTCCTCCGACTTGGGCGCGGGCCGCGGCCTCTCCTTCGGCTCCGAAAGCGCGCGGCCGACGATCGCAATCAGCTCCTTGAGATCGAATGGCTTGGGCAGATACTCGTACGCTCCGCGCTCGGATGCCCGAATAGCGGTCATGAACGTGTTCTGGGCGCTCATCACGATGATTGGCAGGTCTGGCCTTGCTTTTTTGATACGCGGCAAGAGATCGAAGGCGCTCTCGTCCGGCAGAAGCACGTCACTGATGATCAGGTCGCCATCCCCTTGGCTGATCCAGCGCCACAGCGTGGCGGCATTGCCGGTGGAGCGGACTTCATAGCCGGCGCGCGACAGCGCCTGGTTGAGCACGGTCCGGATCGCCGCATCGTCGTCCGCGATGAGGATGCTTCCTTCGGGCATCAATGATTCCCTTGCGCTGGAGCGCGGCTCTCCGGCTGGCCGCCTTCGCCGCTCAAGGTCGCGGCGTATTTCGGCATGAGGATACGAAAGATCGTGCGTCGCGGTTGCGACTCGCATTCGATGATGCCGCCATGGTCGCCGACAATTTTCGCAACCAGCGCAAGGCCAAGGCCCGATCCGGTCGGCTTTGTCGTTACGAACGGATCGAATAAGTGCGGCATCAGTTCATCGGGCACGCCCGGTCCATTGTCCCTGACGCAGAATTCGAGCGGGAGCGAAATGCGCGTACTGGCGCCCGGCAGCGATAAGCGAACGCCCGGCCGAAACGCGGTTGACAGCGCGATCTCGCCGCCGCTCGCCGTTTCACCGATCGCTTCGGCCGCATTCTTGATCAGATTCAGGAACACTTGAACGAGCTGGTCGCGGTTGCCGAGGACCGGTGGCAGCGACGGGTCATAATCGTCAGCGAACTTGATGTGCCGGGCGAAGCCCGATTGTGCCAGGCGTTTCACATGATCGAGCACGACGTGAATGTTGATCGGCTCGCGTTCGACCGGCCGCTCGTCGCTAAACACCTCCATGCGGTCGACCAGCTTCACGATGCGGTCAGCTTCTTCGCAAATCAGTCGCGTCAGCGTGCGGTCGTCGTCGTCAACCGATTGTTCGAGCAACTGCGCCGCACCGCGAATGCCGGACAGCGGATTCTTGATCTCGTGGGCGAGCATCGCCGCAAGCGCGATCACCGAACGTGCTGCGCCGCGATGCGTGAGTTGGCGGTCCATCTTGTCGGCAATGGTGCGCTCTTGCAGCATCACGACGACGTAATCAGGCTGCTCCGGCAGTGGCGCGACGTGCAGGTCGACCAGCCGATCACCCGGATTGCGCGGCGTGCCGAGATCGACTTTGTATTCGTTCACTGCCGCACCGCGCCTGCGTACCTGCTCGACCAGTACGAGCAAGGGGCTGCCGAACGGCACCAGCTCGCGCAGGGAGTGACGCCGCAGTAGTGGCAGCGAAACCTCGAAAAACGCCTCCGCGGCCGCGTTCGCCTCGACCACCTTGCCGTTGGCTGCCACAACAATGACCGGATGGGGCAAGGCGTTGAGCACGGCATCTGCCGGCGTGCCGGCTAGCAGGGTCTCAAGGGCGCTCATTTCGCGACATCCGAGGCTGTCGACCCGCACAGCACAGGCAGGCAAAAGTCCTGCGAAGTCATACGGCTGGGTAATATTTCCATATCCAAAATGCAGATTGGCAACATAGCTGCACATGAATTAGGCGACTGCAAAGCATTGCATATAGTTTAGCCAAATTAAGGCTCGGCGCAAGTGCTGCAGTGCAATATCCAAGTATTTAGGCGGGGACGATCTTTGTCCCAAACCAGTGCGGCCCACCCATTCGCCCGCGCGCGGACATGCGATAAAGCGAAGGCAAGCGGAGCATTGATTTTCATGACCGATACGGTTGCGGCTGTAATCGTGGCGGCGGGGCGCGGCGAGCGAGCCCCCGGGGATGTGCCCAAGCAGTATCGGCCGATTGCCGGCGAGCCGATGATCCGGTCAACGCTGCGGGCCTTTCTTAGCCACCCGCAGATCGACTCAGTGCAGCCGGTCATCAATCCGAACGACGACAAGATTTATCAGCGAGCCATTGCGGGACTGAAAAAGCTGTTACCGCCGGTCGCAGGCGGCGCCACCCGACAAGCATCCGTTCGGGCCGGTCTGGAAGCTTTAGCGGGCCGCGCTCCGGCGCTCGTGCTCATTCACGATGCGGCGCGCCCGTTTGTCAGCGTCGGACTGATCGATCGCGCGATCGCTGCCGGTCGCGCCACCGGCGCGGCAGTGCCGGGCGTCGTACTCGCCGACACCGTTAAAACCATCGATAATCGCGCATTGGTTACCCAGACGCTTGACCGCAGCCAAATACGAATTGTCCAAACGCCGCAGTCTTTTTCTTTCAAGCCAATCCTCGAAGCGCATCGGCGCGCGGCCGCGGCGCAAAGCGAAACCTTCACCGACGATGCAGCCCTTGCCGAATGGGCCGGTCAGCGGGTCAGCGTTTTTGAAGGCGAGCCCGGCAACGTCAAAGTGACGACTACTGACGATTTTGAGCGCGCCGAGATTGCGCGGCTAGCGGCATTATCGGACGTGCGGACCGGCAACGGTTTCGACGTCCACGCTTTTGCCGACGGCGATCATGTCATGCTGGCCGGCATTCGCATTCCGCATCCGCGCGGCGTGACCGGACATTCTGACGCCGATGTCGCACTGCATGCCTTGGTAGATGCCATTCTCGGCGCGCTCGCCGAAGCCGACATCGGCGCGCATTTTCCGCCAAGCGATCCGCAGTGGAAGGGCGCACCATCGGATCGTTTTCTCAAGTTTGCCTGCGAGCGCGTACGCGCGCGCAACGGCATGATCGCGCATCTTGACGTTACGATCGTTTGCGAGGCGCCGCGTGTTTCGCCGCACCGCGACGCCATGCGCGCGCGTATCGCCGCTATTGCGGAGATTCCAGTAGAACGCGTGGCCGTCAAAGCGACCACCAGCGAAAAGCTGGGCTTCGCCGGCCGCGGCGAGGGAATTTTTGCGATGGCAACCGCTACGATCCGGCTGCCGTGGAGCGCCGGATGAGCGAGCAAAACCAACGCAGCTTGGCAAAGCAGGTGCTCGAGCTATGCCGCGCGCGCGGTATGCGTGTCGCGACCGCAGAATCCTGCACCGGTGGATTAGTTGCGGCGGCACTTACCGCGATCGCCGGATCTTCGGATGTCGTCGAATGCGGCTTTGTGACCTATTCGAACGCGGCAAAGCAAAAGCTGCTTGGCGTCCCAGCCGCGACCCTATTCCGTTATGGCGCCGTCAGCGGCGAGACGGCGGCTGCGATGGCGAAGGGCGCGCTGAAGCGATCGGACGCCGATTTTGCGGTATCGATCACCGGCATTGCCGGTCCGGGCGGCGGCTCGAAACAAAAGCCCATCGGTCTCGTCCACTTTGCGGTCGCGAGTCGCGACGGAAGGATGCTCAAGCGACGGTGCTTATTGGGAAATATCGGACGCCGCCGTGTGCGCGAACGCTCGGTGGTGGAAGCGCTCGTGCTTTTGGCGCGGCTCGCCGAAGGAAAACGACCAGGCGCAGCTGCGGCTTAGCTGGTTTTGGCGCCGTAGATTTGATCGGCGCGCCGTTCGAATGCCACGGAAAAGCGCCGAAAGGCAGCATCGAACATGGCCCCCATGAGAAGACCGAGCGTACGGCTGCGAAATTCGTAGCTGATGAAAAATTCCACGTCGCAGGCGTTTGACCCTGCCGAATGAAATCTCCAGCGGTTGTTCATTTTGCGAAACGGCCCCTCGAGATATTCGACGAGAATCTCAAGGCTCGGGCGGTCAAGCGTGACGCGGCTGGTGAAGGTCTCGTAGATAAGCTTGTAGGCAACCGTCATGTCGGCGACGACGACGTCTCGGTCTTCGGAGTCGGCCGATCGCTTGCGCACACGCAGCGACCGGCACAACGGTACGAATTCCGGATAGCGTTCGACATCGGCGACCAGGTCGAACATTTCGGACGCGGAATGCTGCACATGCCGCTTGGTCGAGAACTGCGGCATTATCGGTGTGAAGTTCGGAGCGCCTTCAGCCGGGCAAAATCGTCACCCGCGTGGTGCGACGAACGGGTCAGCGGGCTTGCCGAGACCATGGAGAAGCCTTTGGCATAGGCAATCGCCGCGAGTTCCTTGAACTCGTCTGGCGGCACGAAACGCATCACGGAATGATGTTTGCGCGAGGGCTGTAGATATTGCCCGATGGTGAGGAAATCGACTTCAGCGGCCCGCAGATCGTCCATCACCTGCAGCACTTCATTGCGCTGCTCGCCGAAGCCAACCATGATTCCGGATTTGGAGAAGATTTCGGAATCGATTTCCTTGACGCGTTGCAATAGGCGAATCGAGGCGAAGTAGCGTGCGCCCGGCCGCACGGTGACGTATTTCGACGGCACAGTTTCAAGATTGTGATTAAACACATCCGGCCGCGCGGCGACCACGATTTCGGCGGCGCCCTCCTTGCGCAGAAAATCCGGCGTCAGCACTTCGATCGTGGTCTTGCGGCAGCGATCACGAATGGCGCGAATGACCGCGGCGAAATGCGCCGCTCCGCCATCGTCGAGATCGTCACGATCGACCGAGGTCACGACAACATGCGTCAGGCCGAGCTTTGCTGTCGCTTCGGCCACGTGCTCGGGTTCGGCCGGATCGAGTGGCCCGGGCAGTCCGGTCTTGACGTTGCAGAACGCGCAAGCCCGCGTGCACGTGTCGCCCATGATCATGAACGTGGCGTGCTTTTTGTCCCAACACTCGCCGATATTCGGGCAACTGGCCTCTTCGCACACGGTGTGCAGGCCATTGGCGCGGACGATGCGCTGCGTCTCGATATAACCAGGCGAAACCGGCGCCTTGACGCGAATCCAATCGGGCTTGGGCAGCACAGGCTGATCGGGCCGATGCGCCTTTTCCGGATGACGCGGGCGGCGCGGTTCAGCAACGCTATCGATCAATACGGCCATCGCGGCAACAGGTTCCGTGCGGGGTCGACCACGTCAATGATACTTACGGTGGCGGATTGGGTGCCGCAAGCTGTTGATTTCTCGCGACCCGCAGATGAACGGATCGTAATGCTTTGTCAGCGTTTTTTCGAGTTTGCAACACAACTTTCGCCACAATGAAAGTTTGTTGATGCTGTGCGGGGCGTACGCGTTCTAGGC
>CATPBC010000169.1 GCA_955652195.1 uncultured Xanthobacteraceae bacterium
CATCGACGCGCGCTTCGACAATATGATGGCAGGGGGCGCACTGGAGGAGGTGCGCGCGCTCGCCGCGCGCAATCTCGATCCGAACCTCCCCGCCATGAAGGCGCATGGCGTGCCCTGGCTGATCCGTCATCTTGCGGGCGAGATCACGATGGCCGAGGCGGTGGCGCAATCCAAGCGCGACACCCGCCGCTACACCAAGCGGCAGGCCACCTGGTTTCGCAATCAGCTGCCGCAGTTCGAATGGGCGGAGCCGCAGCACGCTGCCGCAACCGTCGCGGCGCAGCTGCGGCAACTAACGGCAGCTGCACTCGATTAGCGGTCATTGGTCCCATCGCCGCGCACGCGGGGATGAGCGAATTCAACGAACGGCGAAATTGCGGCTGCGCGCGATGCCACAGACGCCGAGATTCACCTGTGAATTCAAATGTTATCTCGTCTTGTAACCGTCACGATAAAAGCTCATGATGTGAGCGGGATGTCGGGGCACGGGAGAGGGTGCCCCATGTCAAATACAGAGACGAATACAGATCAGTTCTGGGAATGCGCTAACGAGGCGATTCTTTCGGCCAGCTACGCGAAAAGCAAAGAGGCCGAGCAGGGACTGTTTGAATTTGAACATTTGCCGCACAGCGCGGACTCGCCTCCGGTCATTAAAGTTGACGGCCAAATAGTTGATGGCCATGAGCAGCGCACAGTCGAAAGCTGTGAACGTGAGCTGATCAGACGTCGGCGCACGGAAATCCAGCTGCGCGAGGCTCTCGCCCGAGAAGAGGCGCTGCTTCATCAAAAGGATGAGCTGATCCGACAAATGGTTGTTTTGCACCAGGAGTCCGATCATCGACTGTTGAACGGCGCGCAAATGATTGTCAGCCTGCTTACGCTGCAAGGGCGCGCGTCGAAGAACGCTGAAGTTGCTTCGCAATTGGCGGCAGCGGCCGATCGCGTTGCCACGATCTGCCGCATTCACCGGCATCTGCACTCCTTTGACGTCGTGCGAACTATCGCGATCAAGCAATATCTCGAGGAACTCTGTCGCGATTTTTCTAAGATGCTGTCTTTGGGAAGTCCGGACCGCGTCATTGTGATGGAGGGGATTGAAATCAATCTCTCGGCCGATACCGCCATTCCGCTGGGCTTCATTGCCAACGAATTGCTCACGAACGCAGCCAAATACGGTACCGGCAGGATCACGCTCAGCTTGGAATCCGATCCCCAAAAAGGCTATTTGCTGTCGGTCTCCAACGAGGGTCCGGCCTTGCCGAAGGAATTTGATCCGGCCGGCTGCAAAGGATTGGGAATGAGGATTATCCGGTCTTTTGTCGAACAGATCGGCGGTGAATTGCGGATCGATCGGGGCGATAGGAACCAGGGCACGAGATTTACCGTGCGGTTCTTCTGATTTTTATAGGGATGGTCGGCCGCGGTCGCTGCCTCACGCTTGCAGCACCGGCCGTGGGATGTGGATGCACCGCCGATCCGGGATCGGTCCAGACTCCGTTCGCAACGATGCCCGGTCTACAACGCACCACTTCGTTTCGTGACATTTCGGATATCGTTTAGGCGATGGCTCACCGTAAGCACGACAGCAATCGGCGTGCAGCGATGGCAATGCCGGTCAGGCTGAATATGAAACCGCAACTGCACAAGACCACGATCAACCCGGTTCGCAACGCCGACCGGGCCGTCAAGATCGGAAAATCGAGCCTATGCAGCCCCGCATAGAGCCAGCGATAGGCGCGTCGCGATTGGTCGAGTTGCTCGATGAGAGCACCGTTCGATCCATCGATGTCAAACCAATCTGCTCCGCATTTCACCCGGAATACGGGCGCATCCGGCATCGTCGAAGCCGCTGGATAGTCGTCACTCGCTTCGACGACAAAAGTATCCACACACATCTGCGCAAGACGCCCCACGGCAGCGTCAACTTCGTCGGTCCGAAGGAACGCGCGCGCGCTCGTCTCCCCGCGCGGATCGGCCTCGGAGAGGAACATTTGCTGCTGTGCGACGTTCAAGCGATCGCGCCGGTAGATGCGCCCGTTGAACGCAAACCACTCGACTTCCTTGGCACCAAGAAAGACGCGTCGCAATTGGTCGCGCGGTAAATTCTGCCAGTCTGGATCGCCAGCGATCACGCGTCCCTGCGTCGTAGTCGGTCTTCCGGTCGAGAAGATCTGGCCGTCATCCATCGACAGCCAGCCACTGAATATCCATGTCAGGACGAACACCATGCAACACAAACCAAGCCAGTGATGCCATGCATGCCACCCACAATAGGGCGATACTGGGCGCCGTCCCGTGAGGTCGAGCCGCGACGTGCCAATCACCGCGCCTAGACCCGCTCCAATCATTGCAAGAAGGGCGAGCCACCAGAGCAGCGCGGCCCACAACCCGGGATGACTTCGCAACGCGGTCGGATAAATCCAGTGCGCAACGCTTCCGGCATAGTTCCACCAGCGCTGCCGACGCGTCGTTTTCAGTACGACCTCGCCAGTGGTCGCCGATACATAAACCTCAGTACCGGGCCGGTCTTCCAGCGCCACGTGGTACAAAGGGCGATACTGATCGTATTGTTGCGCTACCGTCCACTGATCGGAGAAAATCTCCGCGGCGACTGGAGCATCCACGTCGCGCGCGTCATTCGTGGCGAGAATGCCGGCCAATTGCGCCGATCGGACCGTGCCATCGCCAAGATCGTCAGCGCGAAGGGCTTTGACGGCAGAGGAACCCGACACCAGATATACCGGCCCGTCGCTTCGCTCCACGAGGCGTATGCGCATGACGTCGCCGGTTTTGCTCGCGGCAACCGCCTCCGCCGGACTATGCACGACCCGCATTAGATCGATCGGCAGCAAACCGGCGACGCGTTCGGATTCGCTCAGGGCCGGAAACTGCACGAAATGCATCACAATCCCCGACGCAAACCACATCGCAAACAGCAGACAGAAAGTGACGCCGAACCAACGGTGCAGCAGAATGAGCGAACGCAGCAGAGAGTGCTTCACCATCTTGCTGACGCGCCGACTTCATAGGTCCTCGGTGCGCCGAGGAGGATTTGATCGGGATATGTGGTGTCGGACCACGCGGCATAGACCGCGTCTGTCAGATTGCGCACGCGCATTGAAATGCGCAGGTTTTCAAGTTCCGGCATTGCAATGTCACGGCCGGGAATGTCGAGGAATGCATAGACGTCGGCAGTCGTATAAGCGTTTAGGGTTGTGAGGTTGTCCTGCTCTAAGAAACGGTTTCCGACGTACCGCATCGAGCCGCCGAGCTCGAGCGGCCATCGCCAATGATTGAAACGATAAGAAAGCCCGGCATTGGCAACCAGCGGAGCCACATTCGGCGGGACATTGCCAGTAAACGTACCGAAATTGCCAAAACGCGCATGGATGAAAGCCGCGCTGCCCCAGAGCTTGAGCCCGTCGATCGGACTCACGGCGGCGGCGAGCTCGATACCTTTGCTTGTGACTTCGCCGGCGACGGCCGTTTGCGTCGTGCTTATAGGGATGAACACATTACGCTGGACGATATCGTAAAGGGCGACGGTCCATTCCGCTTTGTCGTCCCAGAACAGTTGTTTAGCGCCGGTTTCGTATATCCGCGAACTCGTCAGCTGCAACGAGGTCCCTGGCGTGATGGAAAAAACGGCAGCCACAGCGGGATTGTACGCGGTTGCGTACATACTATAGAGGGTCAAGCCGGGAATCGGCTGATACGTGTAGGCGGCACGATAGGACACCGGCTCCCAGCTAACGGAAAAGGGCAGTCCAGTGGGAACCGTGCCGTCGGCATTGACGCCATCGCGGGACAATGTGAGCCGCTCGACGCGCACGCCGCCGATTAAGGCGAACGCGGGAGTCAATTTCAAACGGTCTTCGAACGATCCGGCAATATCGTCGAGTTTGCTGTTGCGCGTGCTCAACAGTAGCGGGCCATAAAGTCCCGGCTGCGGATTGACGACACTCACCGTGTCATCGGGGAAAGGTTCGCTGATGTCTTCCTTGAACGTAATCCTGTTGCTGCTCGTCTGCAGTTGCGCAGCGAAGCGGTTCTCCAGGCCGAAGATAAGCGAATCCCACGTCAGTTCGGCGTTGTTCCCGAAGATGTTCTGATTGTGAAAGACGGCAAAGCGATCGCGATCGATACATGTCGGTAGCGAGCCAGGGCAAGGCTGCGTCATTGTCGTCAAGCTGAACGCATAGGTCTCGCTGTCCAACCAGTTACGTTTCGCCTGGTAGGAATAGACTTGGTCCTTGATCGTGACATTGTTCAGCGGCCGCCATTCGAAGCCGCCGCGTAGCCAAAGCTCCTGGGCGCCGGTGGCATTATCGGCCACGTTGTAATTGGTTGTCAGCGTGCGCGAATCAATCGTCAACGGTCCAATTACGGAGCCGTCGAAAGTATTGATCGCAGTACCCGACACCACTCCCGAGACAGCATGCGGGCCGGCAAACGAGACCGGCACGACCGGCGTGCCCCAATAGGCGTGGCCGGAATCTTTCTTGTATTCGACGGCGACGAACGCCTTGAATGCGTCGGTCACGCGATAATTGAGTTGGGTGGCGAGGCCCGTTACGTCGCGAAAGTCGCCATCGATAAAGCTATTGAATTTTGCTCCGCTGACATCAAAGCGATAATCGAGTCCTCGCACCTGGGTGCTGCCACCCGAACCGAAATGAGAGCGGAATGATCCGAATGAATCCAGAAAGACGTCCGCTTCATTCCTGATTGGTCCGGCGATCGGCTGCCTGGAAACGTAATTGACTGAGCCGCCAATGGCGTTCAATCCCGACATCAAGGACGACGGGCCTTTGAGAAACTCCACCTGGCCAAGGTTGGCGGTGTCCATCCAGCGCGAGGTGATGTCAGCTGGACCGGTCCAAATTCCGTTGTAGAGGACGTTCACCTGCGGTCCGGCAAAGCCGCGCATTGAAAAATTTGCTGGCGCCCCGGCGGAGTCGCCGGCCAAGACTCCGACTGCGCCTTGCGCTGTATCGGTCGTCGTTCGGTAGCCCTGCATCTCCATGGTCTGTTGATTAACGACCTCGACGGTTGCTGGTGTTTCAATAACGGCAAGCCCGAGCCGCGTGGCGCTTTGGGTCACGGTATTGAGCGGTGTGATTGGAATTCCCGCCAAAGGCGTTGTTTGGTCTTTGCTCGGCGCCGCGGGAGCGGCTGCTTCGGTGCGCGGCTTTTCTACTGGGCCATGCTGGGTCGGACGCCGCCCTGACACGCGTATTTGTGGGAGCGTTCCTTGAGCTGGCCGAGCCTGCTCCTGTGGTGCCGGTGTCTGCGCGGCAACGGGGCTTGGGATCAGGGAGGCTGTGGCGAGTATTGTTGAGAGAAACAGCACGGGGCAGGGACTGCGCTTACGGCCCCGATAATGGACAGGAAACACGCGACGCCCCAGAGGCGAACCACGTCCCCGTCACCGCGATTTTGGCTGATTGGCGGTCCGCCTTCGCCGTACTGGGGACCGTGCAACAACCGGACTGAATTCGTCAGGACACCCCGCCCAACGCGCTCGCGCGTGACCGTTGCTGGTGGCAGATCTCCTGGCTCGCGGGTCGCTGTCTCCGGCCGCCTTCCCAGGAATACTGGATTCCCAGTGGCGAATATCGGCCGGAGGCTCGCCGCTTACAGTTGCGGGGGCAGCCGCGGCATTGTGTGCAACGCACACGCACCGCGTTCCCTTTTGATCCCTTGCGGGAACCACCGCGAACAATTTCGGCGATCTATCGAAGCCGGTCAAGCATCCCTGAAAAGCGAGAGCACTCAGCCTTGGGATGTCAGACGCGGTGCAGCGCACAGTAGCGCCTTAACGCGCGTCCTCGACGCGCTATGGCTGCGCTGCGCCCGGGATATGTGAGATTAATGCGTCATGTATTGCAGGCCGGCGGTATAGGCGGCGCCGCCGATCACGCATGGTATTCCCAGTTCGATCTGCCCGGTTGCGGCGGCGGCGATGCAGCCCATCGACAGCGCGCCTTGGCCGATCTGACCCCAACCCGACAGTTCGCGTTTTGAATTCGGGCCTTTGGTCTTGAGCTCCTCGATCGCGGCGAGCGATTCCTGGCGCATGTGCACGGTGTCGACCGTCTCCGCCGTCTCGATCACGTCGTCGAGCACGACCTTGACGTCCTTGGGCTGATTCTTGGCGCCCCATTTCAGCATCGCCAGCAGATCGGCGTCGCGCACCGCATTGCTCGCCAGCGTGAATTTGGCGGCGCTGCCGGTGGTGAGGCTGTCGACATTGTCTTTGTCGTTGGCGAGCGGCAACAGCTTGATCACCCGCTCGATCGGCACATAGCTGCCGGTCGCGAGATAGTAGCCCCACAACACGTCGATCAGCTCCGGCGACGGCTCGAGCGCGACCGCCTTCTTGCGATCCTTATCGAGATGCAGCGTCGATTTGATCTTGTCGAGCATGCCCGGCTTGTCGGTCTTGAAGTCGATCTGTTCGAGACGCGGCAGCTTGCCGTCGAGATATTTGTCGATCATCGCGCGGCGCGTCGCCATCCGATCGACGAAGGTTGCGAGCAGCTCGCGCCAGTTCGGCAGTCCGGAATAAGCGATCGCACGCACCAGCACCCAATGATCCGACGGGTCGATGACCAGCATTTTGGCAATGAGATCGTCGGCGCGCGAGGCATTGGTGCCGAGCACGCCGGCGATGAAGCCGACATAAGGGCCCGAGCTTTCGGCGGCCTTGAACGCTTGCATGGCGCTGAGCGCGCGCACGACCGCCGGCAGCCGATCCGGATCGGGCCGGTGGCGATAGCCATTGATCCATTTAAGGATGGTATCGTTGGAGTTGAACGCCGCCGCCGACGGCGGCACGGCGAGAGCCGGCGCGCCCGCCGCGACGACGATAGTCAACGCGAGGATGAGTGCGACCGCGCAGCGAAACTGCGCGCGAACCGGAAAAGCTGCGATCATGTCCCCCATCCGTGTCTCCACGCCCCCGACTGCGATAATTGAGCAACACGGCTAGGAAAATTAAAGGCCGCGGCCGCGCGAATTCGCGGCTGCGGTGTGACAGTTAAGGTTGGTTAACGATTGCACTTTGTCGCGTCATTCCGATTTCAAACGCTAGTTTGAAGACCGCAGCGCGTGCGCCAGCCAGATTGTTGCCGCAATTGGCTTGACCCATCCTGACACAATGCTTATAAACGCTCGCGTTTGAACAACCAGCACGGAAAGAGGCCGACGCGTGCGTCCGTTCCTTTCGCTGATCCTCGTATCGAAGCGCACCGCCGGGGGTAGCTAAGCTACCCGCGAGACGTGGCGGTGCGCGACCAAGGGCCCTCGAGGCCCTTTTTTGTTACGTTTTTTTGTTACCCTTTTTGTTGCTTGGAGTTCGACGGGTAGAGCATGGAGAGTGCGATGACTGAAATGACCGGCGCAGAAATGGTGATCGCGGCGCTCGCCGATCAAGGCGTCGAGCACATCTTCGGCTATCCCGGCGGCGCGGTGCTGCCGATCTATGACGCGCTGTTTCAACAAGAGAAGGTGCGGCACATTCTGGTGCGCCACGAGCAAGGCGCGGTGCATGCCGCCGAAGGCTACGCCCGCTCGACCGGCAAAGTCGGCGCCGTGCTGGTGACGTCGGGCCCTGGCGCCACCAATGCAGTCACCGGGCTGACCGATGCATTATGCGACTCGGTCCCGCTCGTCGTCATCACCGGACAAGTGCCGACCCATCTGATCGGCAATGACGCGTTCCAGGAATGCGACACGGTCGGCATCACGCGGCCCTGCACCAAGTACAATTATCTCGTCAAATCGGTCGCCGATCTGCCGCGCGTGCTGCACGAAGCGTTTCACATCGCCTCGAGCGGCCGTCCCGGGCCGGTCGTCGTTGATATTCCCAAGGACATCCAGTTCGCCAAAGGGCGCTATTTCAAACCGACGGAATTCGATCATCGCGGCTATCGTCCCAAGCTCAAGGGCGATCCGGACAGGATCAAGCGCGCTGTGGAAATGATGGCGGCCGCCAAACGTCCGCTCTTTTACACTGGCGGCGGCGTGATCAATTCCGGCCGCCGCGCCAGCGATCTGTTGCGCGAACTGGTCAAGCTCACCGGCTTCCCGCTCACCTCGACGCTGATGGGGCTTGGCGCTTTTCCAGCCGCCGATCCGCAATGGCTCGGCATGCTCGGCATGCACGGTACCTGGGAAGCGAATTGGTCGATGCACGATTGCGATCTGATGATCGCGGTCGGCTCGCGGTTTGACGATCGCATCACCGGCCGGCTCGACGCCTTCTCGCCCGGCTCGAAAAAAATTCACATCGACATCGACCCGTCATCCATCAACAAGAACGTCAAAGTCGATGTGCCGATCGTCGGCGATTGCGCCCATGTGCTCGAGGATTTGCTGCGCGTTTGGCGCGAGGGCGGCGCCAAGACGGACAGGAAGGCGCTCGACGCCTGGTGGGCGCAGATCGGCAAATGGCGCGCGAAGAATTCGCTGGCCTATCGCAACTCGAACGAAATCATCAAGCCGCAATACGCGATCCAGCGCCTCTACGAGCTCACCAAGGATCGCGACACCTACATCACCACGGAAGTGGGACAGCATCAGATGTGGGCCGCCCAGTTCTACCATTTCCAGGAGCCGACCCGCTGGATGACGTCGGGTGGTTTGGGCACGATGGGCTACGGCCTGCCGGCATCGGTCGGCGTGCAGCTTGCCCATCCGGATTCGCTTGTCATCGACATTGCCGGCGAGGCCTCGGTGCTGATGACCATGCAAGAAATGTCGACGGCGGTGCAATACGAACTGCCGATCAAGATTTTCATCATCAATAATCAATATATGGGGATGGTGCGCCAGTGGCAGGAATTGCTGCACGGCGGTCGCTATTCGCATTCCTACACCGAAGCGCTGCCGGATTTCGTCAAGCTGGCGGAGGCCTATCACGCCCACGGTATTCGCTGCGAGCATCCGGGCGAGCTCGACGACAAGATCCGGGAAATGATCGAGGTCGACAAGCCGGTCATTTTCGATTGCGTGGTCGATCCGGCGGAGAATTGCTTCCCGATGATCCCGTCGGGCCGCGCGCACAACGAAATGCTGCTCGGCGACGCCACCACACGCGTCGAAGACGCGGTGACCGAGAAAGGCAAGATGCTAGTGTGACCAACCGCCGACCGAGATCTCGCGGAGGAACCGCAGTGACCACGAGCGCGACTACGACGCACTATCCGGCCATGACCACCGCCGAGCCGGTCGAGACGCGCACCTTGTGCGTCCTGGTCGACAACGAACCCGGCGTGTTGGCGCGGGTGATCGGGTTGTTCGCCGGCCGCGGCTACAACATCGACTCGCTCACCGTGTCGGAAACCGAGCACGAAAAGCACTTGTCGCGGATCACGATCGTGACGCGCGGCACGGCGATGGTGCTTGAGCAAATCAAAAATCAGCTCGATCGGCTGGTGCCAGTGCACCGCGTGGTCGATCTGAGCGTCGGCGGCCCGGCAATCGCGCGCGAATTGGCCATGGTCAAGGTGCGCGGCAGCGGCGAGCATCGCATGGAGGCGCTACGGCTGGCCGACGCGTTCCGCGCCCGCGTCATCGATGCGACCACCGAAAGCTTCGTCTTCGAGATCACCGGCGCCTCGGACAAGATCGAAAGCTTCATCAATTTGATGCTGCCGGTCGGCTTGGTCGAGGTATCGCGCACC
>CATPBC010000170.1 GCA_955652195.1 uncultured Xanthobacteraceae bacterium
AAATCGATGCTCTCGCCGGAAATACCGGCATAGTATTGCCACATCGGACTGACCGTGTAGCGCAGCTCAAATCCGCCCTGGACCGAGGGCTGGTGCCTGGATTGAGTGACGCCGCGGAAGTTGTAATCGGTCATCAACGCCGCGGTGATCGCAACATCCCACGGCGAAGGTGGCGGCGCCGGCGGTGCCGGCGGTGCCTTGGTGGCCATGTCGGCGGCGAGCGCCGAGGTGGTCAGATCAGCCACAATAAGTAACGGTAAAGCCACTCTTTTCATAACCAACCCCTTCTTTTCTATCCCCTGCCAGCAGTTTTGACCGAGCCAACGCTGCAAACCTGCGGCACACCCTGCGCACCCCGCACTGCGCGGCTATGAACGTCACGAATTCTTCAATGTTGCTACCGAACAGCCAAGCTTAAAACGACGGCAAATGCTGCCTTTTTATGCTTTCGTTGGAAAACTTTGCACTTTCTTAAAAAGTGTGGCGGCGCGGTTACACCTGATTTGGCTGGCGTTTTCATTCGCGGGGGCGTTCGCCGGCGAAAAACAAGCCTATATCGGCTGAGGGGCGATCTGGAGGAGCAGAAAAGATGAAGGCGATGGTCGATGGCAAAGTGGTCGCTGACAGCAATGATGTGATCGAATGCAAGGGATATCAGTACTTTCCGCCCGATTCGGTGCGTGTGGACTGGCTCGAAAGGGTCGAGAAGACTGCCGACGATCGCGCCTGCCCGCATGGCGTTCAGTTCTATGACGTGGTCGTCGGCGGCACACGGCACAATCGCGCCGCATGGTGCTACGAAGCCCCGCGGCCGGAGATGCGACAGGTCGGTGGCCGCTTCGGCTTTTGGCAGGACGTTGAGGTGGTGGACGCGTAGTCCAGTGCCCGCGGTGGTCTAGGCCGCCTGTTTCTTGCGATTCGCCTCAAGCCTCGCGTCGACCAAGGCCACCTGCGCGTCGATGGCTGGGTGGCTCAAGCCTTTTTGCCTGGCAATGAGCTGCACCAGCTTGTCGGCGCGCTCGATAAACGGCGCGCCGTTCTGTAAAGCGCGCGCCGCGGAAGCCGGGCGTGTCAGCGATTGCGCCGCAGCCGCGTATTTCTCGAACGGGACCAGGTCTTCAGGCTTGGCGCCGAGCTTGACGCAAAGGTCGAAGACGAAGTTGTAGACCGACCGCGAGGTGGCGATGTCGCTATGTACCGCCTCTTGCGCCGTGCGCATGCCGTCCTTGGTGACGCAGCGATAATTGCCGGCGAGCAGCATCGCCCACTTGGCCAGCGGCACGAAGATCGAATCGTAGACCTTGAGTTTGACCGGCAGCTCGACCTTGCCTTCCGGCGTGTCGTAGCGAATTGCTTCGATCTCGTTCTGCAGCTGGCGCAACATCGCGGTCGATTTTTCGTCGTCGAACCGCGCCACCTTGAAGTTGGTGGGCAATGTGACCATCAGGACATTGACCTTTTCATCCGGCGGGCGGATCGCCTGCGGATCTGGGCTGTTCAAAGTGATGGTCGCGGGGTCAAACGAATCCCACACGCTCGGATCCGTATAGGCCGGCTTGAGCGCCTCGTAATCAAGGCCCGGGATGCGCTTGACGTAAGGGAGCGGCGGCATGTTCATGATCGACATGCAGGGCACGCGCGACTTGCCGACCGCATCCAAAAGCTCGCGTACGCCAGGGGAGCGATATTGCGGCTCCTGCATGGCAAGCCCGACAAGATCGTAATCTTTCGGATTGACGCCCGCTGCCGGACCGGCGGTGACCTTGCCTGGAAGCTTGCGGGAGTCGAGTTCTACCGGGTCCTTGCGTCCGCGCACCGGCAACCGCACGCGAAAGCCTTCGCTATTGATCAGATCGGCCTCCGCGGGAAGGCAAACCAGATGCAGCTTGTGCCCGCCGAACAGGATTTTGGACGCGAGGAGCGAACCATAAGACGCTCCCATGAGCAGAATTTTGTAGGTTCCCGGCATAACGCACCTCCTCGACAGCGCTCGGATCGGCGGAGCGGTCGCCGCCGATCTTTGCGCGAATGAATGCTATTGGCCCAGCCAGGGCTATGCAATGCAGGCTATGCAATGCAGGCAGCGGCGCTTAGCGCCGCCGCTCTTGGCTTTAATCCCTCGATACTAAGCGCCGGTGTCGCCGCCGCCAAAATCGCTCGGCGGGCTCCAGGACGGCGCCGGGGCCGGTTCGGCGGGGGCCGGAGCGGGTCTCGGCGCCGAGCGGCGCTTGGGGGCAGCCTTGCGGGCCGACTTTTTCTTGGTCTTCTTGGTCGACCGCTTCGCCGCCGCCTTCGTTGCCTTGCCTCGCTTGCGGGCCGGAGCGGCCTTCTTTTTGGTGGACCGTTTCTTCGCCTTCTTCCTCTTCGCCATGATCGACCTCCCGATCCTTTACTGATTCAAAATTCGTGCGGTCTCTACGCCGAAACTGGCGCCTGACGCGCGCTGTGACACCTCGCATCTGACACTCGGCCTCCCCCTCTTCAGCCGATTGCCATCGAAGGCTGCATCGCCGGGCTCGTTGTTTCCTTGGGCCGATGCTCCCGCAGCACCGGCGGACAAGGCCCACCTGTAGCCCAATCGATCAGTTCGACCGTATGGACCACCGGAAGGTTCGTGCCCGTTGCGATCTGCATGATGCAACCGAGATTGCCGGCAGCGATCACGTCAGGTCGCAATCTCTCGATAGTCCCGACTTTACGCTCGCGCAACCTCCTTGCGATGTCCGGCTGCAGAATATTGTAGGTTCCTGCCGAGCCGCAGCATAGGTGACCTTCCGGCACATCTTTCACGACAAAGCCCAGTCTGGTGAGGATCTCCTTCGGCTGTCGCGTTACGCGTTGGCCATGCTGCAAAGAGCAGGCCGAATGATATGCGACAACAAGCTCATTTACGTCTTGCGTGCGCGCGAGCGGCAGCGTGACGAGGTATTCGCTGATGTCCCTGGCTAGGTTCGCCACGCGCGCGGCACGCTCGGCATAGGCCTTATCGTCGCGCAGCATGAAACCGTAATCCTTGATCGTCGTGCCGCAGCCGGAGGCGGTGATCACGATGGCGTCGATGTCGCCCAGCGCGCTCCAAGCGTCGATATTCGCGCGCGCCTGCGCCAGCGCTTCCGCTCGGCGACCCAGGTGATGGACGAGCGACCCGCAGCAGCCGGCGCCTTGCGCCATCACGACCTCGACACCGTGGCGCGTGAGGAGCCGGATCGCGGCGCCGTTAAGCTGCGGCGCCAGCACGTCGTTGACGCAGCCGGCGAGCAGCGCCACGCGCGCTTTGCGCCCGGATGCAGCCATCACGGGAAACGTCTGTGCCGGCCGCGGCGCGTGAGGCCGCTGCGATGGTGACAATTGCAGCATGGCAGCAAGCCGCTTGAGCCCAATAGCCTTGACGAGCGGCGCCAGCGGCTTGGCAAATAACGCTGCATGGATCGCGAACTGAAAGCGTCGCGGATAAGGCATCACGTTCACTAGCAGCCAGCGCATGAGCCGTTCGGCGAGCGGACGCCGGTAGGTCTCTTCGATGTGGGCGCGGGCATGATCGACCAGATGCATGTAATGCACGCCCGACGGACAGGTCGTCATGCAAGCGAGGCAAGACAGGCAGCGATCGATATGGATGGCGACTTCGGCGGTTGCCGGCCGGTCGTGCTCCAACATTTCCTTGATCAGATAGATGCGCCCGCGCGGCGAATCGAGTTCGTTGCCGTCGAGCACATAGGTCGGGCAGGTGGCGGTG
>CATPBC010000171.1 GCA_955652195.1 uncultured Xanthobacteraceae bacterium
GCCGAGGCCAAAGCGCATGCGCACGATGCGCTCCTCACGTGGCGTCAGCAACGCCAGTACGCGGGTCGTGGTCTCGCGCAGGTTCGACTGGATCGCGGCGTCGATAGGCAAAATCGCGTTCTTGTCTTCGATTAAGTCGCCGAGGTGAGAGTCCCCTTCGTCGCCGATCGGGGTTTCGAGCGAGAGGGGTTCCTTGGCGATCTTCAAGGTCTTGCGTACCTTTTCGAGCGGCACGCCGAGTTTTTCGGCGAGCTCCTCAGGCGTCGGCTCGCGACCAATCTCGTTGAGCATCCGCCGACTTGTGCGCACGATCTTGTTGATGGACTCGATCATGTGTACAGGGACGCGGATGGTGCGCGACTGATCGGCAAGCGAGCGGCCGACCGCCTGCCGGATCCACCAGGTGGCATAGGTCGAAAACTTGTATCCACGCCGATACTCGAACTTGTCGACCGCCTTTATCAGCCCGATGTTGCCTTCCTGGATCAGGTCAAGAAACTGCAGGCCGCGGTTGATGTATTTCTTTGCGATCGAGATGACGAGGCGGAGGTTCGCCTCCACCATCTCCTCCTTGGCCTGATGCGCCTCGCGGTCGCCCTTTTGCACCATATGCACGATCTTGCGGAATTCGCCGATCTCGAGCCCGGTCTCGGTCGCCAGCATATGGATCTGCGTGCGCAGCTCCTTGATGCGGTCCTTGTCGCGCGTGACGAAGTACTTCCAATCCTTGGCCGCGAGCTTCGACACGCGGTTGAGCCAGAGCGGGTCGAGCTCGGAGCCCAAATAGTTTTTGAGGAAGTCCTCGCGCGAAACGCCGTGACTTTCTGCGAGCCGCATTAGGTTGCCCTCGTAGCCGACGAGCCGCTTGTTAATGTCATAGAGCTGCTCGACCAGCGCATCGATGCGCGCTCGGTTTAACCGAAGCGTTTTTACCTCGCCGATGATCTCGTTCTTAAGCTTTTTATACTTGCGCTCCTGCGCCGGCGAGAGCGATCGGCGTGAGCTGGAACTGGATGTCCTGGTCCTGCAGGCGACGTAACCTCTTGTACGCTTCCGCGATGGTGTCGAAGGTCTCGATCACCTTGGGCTTGAGTTCCGCCTCGATTGCGGCGACCGAGAGCCAATTCTCGATATCGTCATCGTCGGGATTGCTCTCGCTGGTTATCCCATCGGTTGCCATCTCCCGGCCGTCGGTGCATTCGCCGGCCGGCTTGAGCGGGGGAGCGAACACGCGCGCAATGGCAGGCGCCTGCAGCCGAGGCGGCCGTCCGGGTTGGCTCGGGGCAGCGATGCCGACGGTTAACTGGTCGTCGGGGCCCACCACCGGCATAACCTGCGCCTCAGGGCCGGTGTAGGTCGCTGAGAGATCGATGATGTCACGCAGGAGAACCTTTCCCTCGTTGAGCTCGTCGCGCCAGATGATGATGGCCTGGAAGGTGAGCGGACTCTCGCAGAGCCCCGCGATCACGGTCTCGCGGCCGGCCTCCATGCGCTTGGCGATGGCGATCTCGCCTTCGCGCGAAAGGAGTTCCACCGAGCTCATTTCGCGCAGATACATGCGCACAGGGTCGTCGGTGCGCTCAGCAGGCTCCTTGGCCACGGACTTGGCCGGAACCAACCGTTGCTGGACTTCGACCAGCTCGTTCTCGTTCTCGCCCTCGGCTTCCTCCTCGGGCTCTTCGCGGGTCGCCAACTCTTTCTCAAGCTCGGCCTCCTTAGTCTCTACCACGTTGATGCCCATCTCGCTCAACTTCCCCAGGATGTCCTCGATTTGCTCGGACTTGACCTCCTCCGAGGATAGCAACGCGTTGATCTGGTCGTGGGTGACATAGCCGCGCTTCTTAGCGTTGCGGATCAACTCCTTGACGGCCGCGTCAGAAAGGTCGAGCAGCAGGGTTTCGGAAACTTCATTCTTTGGCATCTCTTCCTTCTACGACATCACGTTGATCTTGTTTGCCATGAATCTCCACGATCAACGCAGCGCCGATGGTGCGGTTGCAGAAGGTTTTTAGGGGAAGATACTTATCGCGAGGATGTCGATTTCGGTTGTTCCAAGATCAGAAGCGAGGCGCGCGGCGGGCCGCCTCTTCCAAGAGCCCCTGGAATTGCTCGAGGCTTCATCGGCAGCAAACCCTCGCGTTGCAGCTTTTTGCGGGCGAGCTTGCGGGCGCGGCGGATGGCTTCCGCCTTCTCCCGGACTCTCCTCTCGGAGGGTTTTTCATAATGGCCGCGGAGTTTCATCTCGCGGAATACGCCCTCGCGCTGCATCTTCTTCTTCAGCACCTTGAGGGCTTGGTCGACATTGTTGTCGCGGACGAGAACCTGCACGCGGTGTTCCTCTTGGATCGAGCGGTTAATGAGCCCGATGGCCAAGGCGCTCGGGCCATTGGCGCACGGATATGCACAATTCGGGTGCCGATGGCACCAGCGGTACGAACCAACGTCGATATTTGAAAATTTGAAAGCGTGCCTGCCGATGGGCACCATGGCTGCTAATTGCAAGAACACGGAGACTTCGGTACGCCGCCGTCTTTCAAGCAGCTCTTCGGACAAGCCAATGCTTGCCCATGTATAGGACAATGGGCATGCCGGGGATAAAGAACAATAGGAGTCACCCGCTTTTGTGTCATAGGCCACGTTTAATTCATCTATTTCGCGTGTAGTACGGCAGGTTCCGCCACAACGACTGAACCAATCAGCCTGCAGAAATTGGATCGTTTCGCACGAAGCATTTGCCTGCAACCACCCAGAAGTGAGCTATGCAAAATGGCCCAAAGACAATCATGAGTGCGCGCCAACCCAGACCGGCAGGGTCACTTGCTGCACGCTCGAAGCGGTGGACATCAAGTGCCGCTCGCCCCGAGCCGAAGAGCTCCCAAAACGCGCAAAGAAACTATGAACGATATCTGGCGCTCGCCCGTGCTGAAGCCCAAATCGGCAACACGGTCGGGGCAGAGAGTTACTACCAATACGCCGAACATTATTTCAGATCGATGCGCGCGGACTAAGAGCGGGCATAAGAGACTTTGCCGCGATGGCCGCCTGCCGTTAGGGCGCCGGAGGTGACCAACTCAGAAGTGTTGGGACGACGTACTTTTGGGAAGAGTTAGTTTGGGAAAACGTCAATTGGAATAAGGGAGTTCGCAAGATGACTGACGGCGGTGGGCTCAGTTGGGAAGCTCAAGAAGTTTTACAAAAGATGAAGTCGTTTGACCAATTGCCCGGCGCTGGTATTGCGCTGATTCAATTGAACATGAGGGTTGGCAGCGCGAAGACTGTTAAGAAGGGCATCCCGGAATTAAAATCGGCTGGTCTCATCACTGACACCGCTTCGGGCGAGCCGACGCTTACTGATAAAGGCTACAAGACCTCAGTTTGACTTACCGCCACGATCAAACAAACTCTCCCGCTAATACCAATCGTATTCGTGCTTGTCGGCGATCCGCATGACATGAACCGCGTTGCCGATCACGTCGGCGGGGCGCTTCTCGCCTTTGGGGCCACGTGGCATAGGACTACCTCTTGGTCCGTCGAATGAGCGACTTGAGTTGCTCATGAAGCGAGGTGACTGGCGGCAAACCGCCGACCGATTCCGCTTGCTGCCAGATTGCGTCCCGTGCCGCCTCGGGGAGGTTTTCCCATTGAAGAACGACGGCGGCCCCGAGATACTGAAGGGCGATATCGTCGCCTTGCTGTAAGGGCAGAACGTGTGGTGTCATATCAGGCATTCAGGAATCCTTTTTCACCGCCCTGAATATGCGCCCCCGAGGCCTATTCGCCTAGACCATCAAAATTCAAACTGAGACACTACCCGCGTTGCGACTCCGTTGCGAATCAACGGATCATATGAGATGCGTCGGGCTCCAAATTTCGTGGGGGCCTCCTCCAAACTTAGCCCGGCGAGCACTTTGCCCGCCGGGCTCTTTTGTTGCTCGCCGCCAAGCCCCTTCCCGAATGATCCTCACGATGAGGGGGGCGGCCTCCGCTCGCCCGCGCAATCCGACCCGTTCAACCGTTTTCGCGGACGTGCCTATGTGAGTGTCTAATCCGATGATGGGGATAAACCACCGGAGCGGGCTCGGGATAGGCAACATAAGTCGGTCCCAATCCAAACAAACCTTCTACTCCGCCGATCACGCCGCCAACGGCGCCGCCGACCAGCGCACCGACGGGGCCTGCGGTTTGGCTACCAACAGAAGCGCCGTGCTGGATGCCATCCGGAATGCCTTGTGCGTGCGCCGTGAGCGGAAGTACGAGCGAAGCGGCGATTACGCTTGCGAACATCATCTTGAGCTTCACGCTTATAATCCTTCCGTTGTTGGGATGCGGTCAGATGTCAGCCCACGTAGGCATTTGCGCGGCGGGACTATGGCGTTATGGCGTTGCCCATTTCATGTGGCCGAGAGGCCACGATCCACAACAATCCGATGTCGCCACAAAAAAGAACTCCAAGCAGGATACGCCCCTTGGGGTGTGGGAGTTTGTTGCCTCACTTGGGTTGGGCGGCACAGTATGTCGGGGGATGGGGTGCCGCCCGACTTGGCCTAATTGAACGGCATGTAGCAATCTGCTGATCAGATACAATGGAGTTAGCGCCGCAGCAGCTCCGGCAGCTTGGCGATGTTCGCCGCGATCCGGAGCGCCTCGTCTTTGGTGAGCAGCTTGCCCCCCTCGCGGCTGTGCGGTGATTAGCGGCGCTTTGTCGGTTTCCGGGTGAAAATGCAGCTGCAGACTAAAACGCGACCATAACGGCAACGAAAATCCCAAGTTCCACCCTGTCCATCATGTTCTCCGTTGCCTAACAGCACGAGCCATCGCTGCATAAGGCAACCCGCGCACCAAGCCTTGCGCAACAGCTTCGGTAGCTTCGCCACGTTCGCTGTGCTGCGCAGCGGCGCTCGACGAGGCGCGGCGCTTGCGGCGAACATCGCCAAGCTGCCAGAGCTAACTGCGCAAAAGGGTGGATAGAAGGAGACCACTATGGCTCAGGATAACGAGTACGTTCAAAAGCTGATCGCAGCACGAGATAGAGAGGTTGCGCACCGCCGCGACATCGCGGAGCATTTGGCGGAGAAATACATTCGCGGTGATACGGAAAACACGCGTGAGGCTTTCATTAAAATCCAGGACGCGATTGAAGCCATCGAGCGTGCTGTTTGGCATGAGAGATATATTGCCGGCCAAAAGTCCGAACCGTTTTCGCCTTTCGGCTTCGGAAGCTGAGCGCTAAAATATGGGATGTTGCCGGCGCGGCGCGTTCAGGATTGCATCCCCTTCGCTGCAATCGGAATTGCCCGCATAAGCACAGATCGGCGTCATCGGATCGCGGCCCAGAGGTTCAACCCTTAGGGATGTCCGGACCTTTTGCTGGAGGTCTCGATAAATCGTTTCTCAGGCCCTCATAGCACACGTTCCGCTCTGTTGCATTCTCCAGTGCGCTACACTTCTCAAAACTCGGCCCGCTCACTAGCCATATTGCTGCGATAAAGAACGCTATGCAAAGCACTAGCAGTGCAGTCCTGACGCCGAACCGATCTGCCAATGCCTCGGGCGATTTCGACTGAGGGACATCGTTTTCATCGTGATGAGCCGTGGTATCGAAATCCCATTCGGAACGCTGCATGATGCAAACTCGTATCAAGTCGGGCGCTAAAAATAATGGTCGTGGCATAAAGATGCGAGGTAGATTGGAGGATGTTTTTATAAGAAGCCTATAAAAGCCCTGTCTGCGCCGTGACAATTTACTTTTCACTGGCGCCTAACCACATACTGGGCCGATGTGCGGCCGCTCAACATACAAGCTGACCTGGGAAGGAATCGTCAGGAAATCAGTAGTCTCCTGGGCGCGGTTCTCGGTCGAGCTTCTTTAATTTCCAGTCGTCGCGCACTCTTCCTAGAATTGCGGCGAGCGCGATGACGATCAATCCGACAACGCACAGGCTAAGAGCGATAGTGAAGAATAGGAAAAGGAATGCCATCCTTAAAACC